>NZ_CALXIN010000005.1 GCF_944388365.1 uncultured Negativibacillus sp.
CACAGACAACAAGCCCTTTCGGTTGCTTAAACAATTTTTACTTTCAAATATTGTCTAACTTTTGGGGGTCACTTCAGTTGGCAGGCGTTTTTTTATCGTTGATTACATGAAAAGTAAAGTTCAGCCAAATCTGCCAGCCGATCCAACGCGCGATGCAGCACGCGGCAGGCGGAAGATTTGTTGATATGCAGCTGTCGTGCAATTTCTTCAAAGGTCATTCCTTCAAAAAAATACATCGAAAGCACCTGCCGCTGCCGCTGCGTCAGCTCGGTTTTGATAGCGCGGTACAAAAAAGCGCGATATTCCTCCAACTGCCGCCGGTTGGTTTGTCCGCGAAAACAGCTCACCAGATCGGGGTAAGCATCCATGTTGTCACTCGAAAAATGTCGATTCATCCGCTTCACCTTCTTTAAATGTGATTCTCATGTGAATTTAAGATTAGATTAGCACATAAAACAGATGAAGTCAAGAATAAAATCACATAAATCATACAAAATTACTTGATAACCGCCTGATTATCTGTTAAAATACAAAATGAAAGATGTGATTTTGTGTGAAATGGAGGCCGCGATGTTTTCAAAAAAACTCAAACAACTGCGCAAAGAAAAAGGATACACCCAGAAACAGCTGGCAACACTGTTACAGACAGCAGAAAGCACCATTGGAATGTATGAGCAGGGAAGGCGGATGCCTGGACCAAAGATGGTGCACAAAATCGAGCAGGTGTTGGAATTGCCGGATGGCTATCTGATGCAGGAGCTGGAACAGGCGCAGGGAATCGACCTGCTGTCCAGCGAGATTAAGAGAAGATTGAGCCGCTGAGCTCGTTTAAGCTTCAGCTTCTGCGGGTTCAGCAGAAGGCTGATGCGCTGCGAGGATCCATTTTCCCTGGCGATAGCGCAGGAAGTAGAGGACAAAACGGACGATATTGTCCAGACACATAGCGGCGCAAACCCATGGCAGATCCTTGTGCAGCAGTCTGACCACGATGAGAGAACCGAGGATACGGACGCCCCACATCGAGAACAGAGTGATGACAAATGGGCTGCGGGTATCTCCGGCACCACGCAGAGCACCGGAAAGAACCATTGCCAGCATCTGTGGAACCTGGATGAATGCAAGGATGCGCAGCAGTTTGCCGCCCAAAGCAATGACGGCAGCATCTGGTGTGAACAGTGCGATGATGTTTTCTGCACCAAAGAATAGGAAACAGCTCATGACAAACATGACAAGAGAACCGATCAGCGAGGAGAGCCGGACATATTTTCTGGCCAGCTGTTCGTTGCGGGCGCCCAAAGACTGACCAACCAGAGTGGTTGCGGCAGTACCAAAAGCAAAGCCAGGCATAAAGCTCAGCGATTCTGCCTGTCCTGCCAGGGAGTTTGCCGCCAGAGAAATGGTACCCAGCGAAGCGATGATCGAGGAGGTTACCACGAAAGCGCCGGAGATGGTGAAACGTTCAAACATAACAGGGAGACTGACCTGAGCAACATCCTTGAGCGTTCCCCAGCTTGGACGGAAGCTTTCGTTGAGGAAGATGCGCATAGGGCCGGAGCGAGGAAGGAAACAGATCAGCAGCAGCACCAGCGAACCGAGGATACCGGAGGCAGCGGTGGAAAGAGCCGCACCGGCAACACCCATATCGGCGCCCCATACCGTAAAGGTGTGTCCAAAGAGGGTGACATCGTGGGTGTCATAGATCAGCAGATAGTTGCCGATAACGTTCAAAGCGTTGATGCCGACGTTGATAAGCATCGGAGTACGGCTGTCGCCAAAGCCGCGGTAGATAGCAGTCAGAACCATCAGCAGTCCACGGAACATCATGGCGCAGGCAATAATGCGGATATAGATCTGCGCATCGTCCAAAATTTCGGGAGCGCCGCCCATCCAAATCGGAATTTTGCGGGAAAGCGCAAAACACAGAACGGACAGAGGGATACCCAGACCGACGACGACAACGATCGACTGACGAATCAGCAGACGGCTGTATTCATATTGTTTAGCACCGACCGCCCGTGCAATCATGGTGGTAAAACCGACACCGAGTGCCATAATGACCGAGTTGATCAGGTTGATAGGGTTCTGGCTGATCGCGACCGAGGCGGTAGCTGTGGCGCCCAGCGAGCCGACCATGGCAGTATCGACCGACTGAACCAGAGAAACCAGGACCTGCTCAAGAAAGATCGGCCATGCCAGCATAACGATGACCTTAATGGGATTGCTGGCAGGGTCCGTTACAGAAACGATTCGATGCTTCATTAAAAACCCTCCTCAAATATACAAAACACGATAAAAAAAGTGGTGTTTCACGTCGGAAAAATAACGCAAAACAACCATATCGTTATGTTAAATATAGCATATTTTAAATATGATTACAAGGCAGGGG
The DNA here is from genome assembly GCF_944388365.1 of uncultured Negativibacillus sp. Taxonomy (GTDB): domain Bacteria; phylum Bacillota; class Clostridia; order Oscillospirales; family Ruminococcaceae; genus Negativibacillus. The sequence goes on from NZ_CALXIN010000005.1 coordinate 2,387, forward strand.
ACTTCCATAAGATATTCTGGTTTTTTGTATATATTTTATAAAAATATTCGCTTTTCAGAAAATACTTCTTGTCAAAACGGGCGATTTATGGTATTACTGGATAGAGTGTCTATTTAAAAAAGAGGGTCGGCGAATCAGAGGAGAACAATGCCTTTACAGGGGCAGTCAAGTGCAAAAGAATCATCGGCCCAACGATAAAAGGGTGTATATTTTTACAATTATTATATGGTGATAAGGAGTGACACAGATGAGCAAAACAGCAGTTGTGCTGGCAGGAGGCGGTTCCCGAGGCGCTTATCAGATTGGCGTATGGAAAGCGCTTCGCGAACTGGGTATTGAATATCAGCTGGTTACCGGCACTTCCGTTGGTGCGCTCAATGGTGTGCTGATGGTGCAGGGCGATTTTGAAAAAGCGCTGCAAATCTGGGAAAATCTGTCCTCTCAGGACGTAGTAGGCGATATGCTGGAAGGCAAAGGAGAGCTGGACGACCGTCAGCTGACTCGAGTGTTTGCACATGAGGCATTGGCAAAGGGTGGAGCAGACATATCCGCTTTGGAAAAGTTTGTCAATTCGATGCTGGATGAACCTCTGTTCTGGAAATCGCCGGTGGACTTTGCACTGGTGACAGTGGAGTATCCGTCGATGAAGCCGCTGGAACTGGAGAAAAAAGACATTCCCCAGGGAATGCTGGGAGAGTATCTGTTGGCCTCAGCAGCGTGTTTTCCTGCGTTTCAGGCAAAGGAGATCGACGGAAAGAAATATATTGATGGTGGTTATCACGACAATATGCCGATCAATCTGGCGCTCAAAATGGGTGCAGATCAGATTATCGCCATTGATCTGGAATCGGTTGGGGTCAGCCGCAGGATCAAAAAGGGAGATCAAAAGATTGTTTTAATTCGCAGTCTCTGGCCGTTGGGTTCCTTTTTAAAGTTTGAAGGACAGCTGGCAAGGAGAAATATTCAGCTTGGATATCTGGACGCCTGCAAAGCATTTAATAAGGTAGACGGGCAGATGTATGCCTTTGTCAAGGACAGCGCGTTTTTCTATACGGCTGCGCTGCATGAAGCGATGGAAGAACTGGCACAGCAGGCAGAACAGAGGGAACCTAAAATTGTTTCTGCTGTGCAAAATGTGGTGCTGCACCGGATGCTGCGGGAGTTTCGCAAACGTTCACGTTATATGAGCACACCTCATTCCTTTACGCTCTCTCGCCAGATGATGATGGCGGCGGAGTATCTGGGAGAAATTTTGGGAGTCGACCCGCAAAAAGAATATCTCTTCGGGGATTTTCTGCAGCTTCTTTTGCAGAAGTCAGAGCAGTGCAGAGAAAAAACGGTGGATACAGAGGCATTTCATCCCGAACATTTTACCGATCTTCAGCGGATGGCGGAGGAGCTGCAAAAGCTGGATCGCTCCTTCCTGGTGCTGTTGATCCGGCAGCGGATCGAACATTTCCTGCAAGGCGGAGGCAGTCTGGCGGAGCTGGTGGTTGTTTCTGCCTTTTGGCGGGAATTTGTGGCAGCAGTATTTTTGTACCTGCTGGAACGGATTTCGTTTGAAGATATCATCGAATAGACAGAAACACAAAAAGCATATAAAATATGAAGAAGAGAACACAGGTTCATTTTAGATGCAGCATTTCCTGATATAACATCGGGAAACGCTGATGACAAGACGGAGGGATCTTATGAGAAAACCAGTGATTGCAATTACTCCCAAAAATGGGGAATATGAAAAAGAAGAAAGCAAGTTCTGCTATGCGCTGCCGCGCTTTATTCGGGCGATCCATGCCTGCGGAGGTATTCCGATTGCGCTGACCAACCTGGAGGATGGCTTTCATCCGTCCGATGTGACCTCTATTCTGGAGCATGTCGACGGAGTGCTGTTCAGCGGCGGTGCGGATATTCACCCTGGACTGTACGGTGAGGAAACGCTCGATTGCTGCGGAGAACTTCAGCCGGAGAGAGATGCGCTGGAAATTCCGCTGATGCAGGAGGCTGTCCGTATGAACAAGCCGGTGCTGGGTGTGTGCAGAGGATTTCAGATTATGAACGTGGCGCTGGGAGGAACACTGTATCAGGACATCAATTCCCAGCACAGCAGCTCGGTACATATTGAGCATTGCCGCGACAAGGAAGAGGAACAGGAAAAGCCGATGCACAAGGTCAATGTCATCCGCGATACCCCTCTGTACACCTTCAGCGGAGGACTCTTGCAGATCGGCGTCAATACCCTGCACCATCAGGCGATCAAAAAGCTGGCGGATCCGCTGCACAGCATGGCGACAGCGGACGATGGCATCATCGAGGCGGCATATCTGCCAGATAAAAAGTTTGTCATGGGTATCCAGTGGCATCCGGAATATCTGGGGCTGGGAGATAAAGTATCGGAAAATATTTTCTGCGCATTTATTGATGCCTGCTCCAAAGCATAAACGAAAGTTCGGCAAAAAGCGCTGTTTTCACAGGAAAACAGCGCTTTTTTCTATTAAACTTTTGTAGCATATTTGCGAAAAGGCACGCCTGCGCATCGGCCAAAATTTATTCACTGTGCCGTTTTGCAAAATTTGCTGTTGAAATTGTCGTGGGCTTATAGTATCATTATTAGAAATACAGGAGTTTCGTAAACCGGTTTTACAGACAAATTAATGTATCGAGGAGAGTTGAGATTATGGCATTTTATTTTAGTGAACCGTCCCACACCTTTGGCGAATATCTGCTGGTTCCTGGATATTCTTCTTCCGAGTGTATCCCAGCAAATGTCAGCCTCAAGACCCCACTGGTCAAGTTCAGAAAAGGCCAGGAGGAATGTCCGCTGACCATGAATATCCCGCTGGTATCTGCAATCATGCAGTCGGTATCCGACGACAACATGGCGATTGCACTGGCTAAAGAAGGCGGAATTTCCTTCATCTATGGCTCCCAGACCATCCAGGACGAGGCAGCGATGGTTGCAAGAGTAAAAAGCTATAAAGCAGGTTTTGTCACCAGCGATTCCAACATCAGCCCAGACAAGACTCTGAAGGACATCCTTGATCTGAAAGAGAAAACAGGTCACTCCACCGTCGCAGTTACCGAGGACGGCACTGCCACCGGCAAGCTGGTTGGTATCGTCACCAGCCGTGACTACCGTGTCAGCAGAATGAGCCTGGATACCCCTGTTTCCGAGTTCATGACCAAATATGAAAACCTCATCACCGCTGATGCAGACACCTCTCTGAAAGAGGCAAACGACATCATCTGGGATCATAAGCTCAATGCACTGCCGCTGGTAGATAAAAACCAGAGACTCAAATACTTTGTATTCCGCAAAGACTACTCCTCCCATAAAGAAAATGCAAACGAGCTGCTCGACCAGCACAAACGTTATGTTGTCGGCGCTGGTATCAACACCCGTGACTATGAGGAGCGTGTGCCTGCACTGGTAGAAGCTGGCGCAGACGTTCTGTGTATCGACTCCTCCGAAGGGTTCTCCGAGTGGCAGAAACGCACCCTCGACTTCATCCGTGCAAAATACGGCGACACCGTTAAGGTCGGCGCAGGCAACGTTGTTGACCGCGATGGCTTCCGCTTCCTGGCAGAAGCTGGCGCAGACTTTGTCAAAGTCGGTATCGGCGGCGGCTCCATCTGTATCACCCGTGAGCAGAAAGGTATCGGCCGTGGACAGGCTACCGCAGTCATCGAAGTAGCAAAAGCCCGCGACGAGTACTTCAAAGAGACTGGTATCTACGTTCCGATCTGCTCGGACGGCGGTATTGTTCAGGACTACCACATGACTCTGGCACTGGCAATGGGTTCTGACTTCATCATGCTGGGCCGTTACTTTGCACGTTTCGATGAAAGCCCAACAAACAAGGTCAATATCAACGGCAACTACATGAAAGAGTACTGGGGCGAAGGCTCTGCCCGTGCAAGAAACTGGCAGCGTTATGACCTGGGCGGCGACAAGAAGCTCTCCTTCGAGGAAGGCGTTGACTCCTACGTTCCATACGCAGGTTCGCTCAAGGATAACGTTAACCTCTCGCTGAGCAAGGTTCGTTCCACCATGTGCAACTGTGGCGCAATGACCATTCCGGAACTGCAGGAGAAAGCAAAGATCACACTGGTATCCTCCGTTTCGATCGTCGAAGGCGGTTCCCACGACGTTGTCCTCAAGGACAGCAACCGTCAGATCATCTAACGGTTTCTATGCGAAATTGAAAAAGACCTCACCAGCTGGTGAGGTCTTTTTTTGCTGTTTGACAAAGATATCAAAAATTCGCTGGCTGTGATATAATAAAGAAAACAGGAGGTGGAAGGTGTGAAAGGTTATCATATCGGTTTTTGTATCCGCAGAAAGCGGGAAGAACAGGGAGTCAGCCAGTCCCAACTGTGTTATGGTATCTGCGACCGCACCACCCTCTCGCGCATCGAGTGCGGAAAGAGCTAGGCAAGGATTTCATCAAAATAAAAACCCATCCTGTATAGGCTGGGTTTTTATTTTGATGAATCTATTAAGGGCAAGAGAAAATGAGGGGTTGTTATTGTGCATAGCCAAGAACACTACCGCTGTAAGGACCGAAATCTTCTTCTGCTTGTATTGGGAGATGATTAATGATATATTCAAATTCCAGTGTCAAAGAGAATGTTGCGCGGAAGTTAACACGATTGTTTCCAGATGTAGGCGTAGCACTTGTATTAATATTAAATAAATGATAGTCAAATGCACTACCAGCCCAGAAATAATCAATATTTAAATATGCGTTAGAATAATCAACAATTTGCCTGCTAGAGCTATCAAAAGAGTAATCGCCACTAACAGTATATGTCATTTCAAAAGTTTTTCCAGGAGAAAATTCTGTTGTTTCGTCTATAACATAAAAACTTTTTTCTACAGAACGATTAACAATTGTTCCTCGTGTGGATTTCTGTGTTTCATCTTCCCACATGATGCCGTACAGTTCATCCTTAAAAGCATCCCATAATACGCCATATTCTTCGGCAGCATAATATGAAGCATACTTATTGATGAAAATATTAGTGACATCATTCTGTCCTTTATCAAGTGCCTTGTATTCTTCAGGGTTATTAAAAAGATTATCGCACATCTCAATGAACTTTTCTGTGGGCTCTGTAAGACCTTGATTCGATGGAGCAGCAGCAAAGCATGATGTCGATACGATGAACGTCATAGCAATAGCTAGTGCGGTGCTAAAAACAGCTTTTAGTTTCTTCATAATAAGTTGACCTCCCTTATGTTTTCTACTGCATGTGATCGAAGATTATCAAACAAAGAACAACCGCATAAAAAGCAAAGGGTATGATTTTTCCAAGCAGATGTTCTTTCTGAATGATGACCAGATAAAGCAGAAATACTATACCGACAACGCATAAAAAACACGTCAAAAACGGTGAGTGCATAAAGAGACTGATTGTAAGAAGAGTGCTGATTATGGCAACTGCTTTCTCTGAAAAATCTTGATTTAGCATGAGATAATCTATCCATCCTCTGCATAGAGTTTTAGGAGCTCCTGATTCACATAATACCCTATAATATTCCAAAAATCAATGAGCAATTCACGCAATTATATTATTGCGTGAATTGCCTATTGACAAGGATGTAGTACTATGGTTATAGTTAATACGTTGCAACAAAAACAAGTGAAGAAAGGTTGTATATCGATGAAAAAATTTCTGGTTTCCATGCTTGCTGTTTTAATGATTCTTGTTGTTGTTCCACAGATATGTTTTGCGGACGATACAAATATTCCAGAAGAAGCAGTCAATGCAATTGACACCTATAAGTGTGTAGACGATCCTGATGGAGACGTAATGTAAAATTAAAGTTTCATTCCGAAAGTTTCTTCTGCATATTTACGGACGACATCACAACTTTTGCATTTTTTCATCAAACGATTGGCATAATAAGAATCTATAAGTCTAGATTTACTTTCTTCATCTTGTCCCAATGCATGAAGACTATAAGATATGTTTAGGAGAAGTCCTCCCATTTCCTGACATTTATTGTATTTCACACAGATGTCATATCCATACTGGGCAACTTCGATACATTCTTCATATCGTCTTTCTTTTCCCAATAATCGGGAATAATTATAAGCAAGTAATGATAAAACAGAAGCTCTTGCTTCGTTGTTCACTACTTGTTGTAAAGGGGATTTAAATAGTTGTTGATAAATGTAGATAGCATAGCGGCGGTCGCCTGTTTCCGAATAGGTAACTGCAATTTGATTTAAAATTTTTACTTCATCGATACTCAGAAGATAGTCGCCGATGTGGTCGAAATCAAAATCAGGATGGGTTATGCGGAGTGATTCTAATAATATTTCACGTGCAGTCGTATAATCTGTCCAACAGCATGCGAGTGCTTTGGAACGTAGAATGAACTGTTTTACGATCTTATCTTCGGAATCCGCAATTTTTTCAAGCTGCTTTATTTTTTCCGCTGCTTGCTCAAATTGCTTTTGTGTATTGAGGAATACAATCTCCTTTTGGAGATTTGATATTTCAAAATCTTTGGGACCCAACAGAATGGAAAACGGATCTTCATCCATGCCTAAACGTTGTAATAATGCTTTTAGAATACTAATGGATGGCTCATGTTTTCCTCGTTCGATGCGTGATAATGTTGAGTTATCACAAATCCCTTTGCAAAGTTCTTTCTGGCTGATTCCTTCTTTTTCTCGCTTTTGCTTGATGAAAAAACCAATGTGGTAAGCTTTCACAATAATCACCTCCTAATATGCATATTATAGGGTAAAAATTAAACCAAATCAAGCCACCGAAAAAGGACATCCGTTCGGATGTTCTTTTGCCCTCTTGACTTTGCGATCGTTGTAGAGTAATATGATGACAAGGTGAACATAAGCTTTTGCGGGAAAAAGGAGGCAATCCTATGAACAGACACCTTTGTAAAACTGCGAGAAAACTTGCCATTGTGATGGCGTGTGTGCTGGTTAGCCTCGGCTTGTCGGCGTGCAGCAAGGATGCTGCCAGCGGCTATCTTCCAGATGAGGGCGCTACCTGGGGCGACCTGTGCCGCGAGATGGACAAGTCGTGGTTTGAGTCGCAGCCCGATGAGGTGCAGGCAACGTTTGATGCTCTGACTCTGGGCGAAGTTCCACCCAAAGAGGTGGACGAAGAAGTACATACCATCCACGCATCGACACCGGTGATAGAGGTTGAGCAGGATGAGCAAAAGAATACCATCTTTGCCAAAGACCATGGCTGGCTGACCGGCGAAGGATTGGAACGAGAGATGGTGGAGCTGGGTCTGCTGCTCGACGAGCAGGAAGGCAGCGTTGACTATCAGGTGCTTGTCGCCTGCGAGGAGCTTGCGCCACAGGCAGCGGTCGTTGTTGCTCTATCCGACGCAGAAACAGGAGAATACCTTGCGGTCAAGATGCTGGACACCTCCATCGAGCAGATGGAACAGCTCGACGGCAGTTTTGACGGCTTGACCAGCGGTCACGAATATCAGGTGCAGGCGATTTCGCTGCTGACACCTCCCGACGGCTACACCAGCGATGGAGCCCTGTATGCAGCAGAAAGCGTCACTGCAAAATAAAATATGAGATCTCCTCAACACAACATCAATAAATTCCCAAAAGGAAAAGGACATCCGTTCGGATGTCCTTTTCTCGTGTATCCATTTTTGTAGGTTTCGCCTGCCTTTACCCTGACGGGAGAGTAACGCGAAGCGAACACTTTTTGTTCCCTTTTTATCCAAGCAAGGAAGGAGCGCCGCGAAGCGAATACTTTTCTTTTTGCTCCCTTTTTCTTTTAGCAAAGAAAAAGGGAAGTGCCGGTCATTGCTTTGGGCTGAGGCAGACCCAGAATCTGGAGCATGGTCGGCGCGATGTCTGCCAGTCTGCCTTCGTGCAGCTTGCAGTCGCCCTGACCGATGACCAGGAACGGAACTGGATTGGTGGTGTGTGCGGTGAATGGAGAACCGTCCTCCTCGTACATCTTGTCGGCGTTGCCGTGGTCGGCGGTCAGCAGAACGGTGCCCTGCATCGAGAGAACCTTCTCGATGATCTTGCCGGCACAGGTGTCGACTGCTTCCACTGCTTTGACAGCGGCATCGAATACACCGGTGTGTCCAACCATGTCGCAGTTTGCGTAGTTGAGGATGACAACATCATATTTGCCGCTGTCCAGACGGGCAAGCAGCTCATCGGTGACTTCGTATGCGCTCATCTCCGGCTTCAGGTCGTAGGTTGCAACCTTTGGAGAATTGATCAGTGCGCGATCCTCTCCTTCGGAGACGGTTTCCACGCCGCCGTTAAAGAAGAAGGTAACGTGTGCGTACTTTTCGGTTTCTGCAATGCGCAGCTGGGTCAGTCCTTTTTTGGAGATATATTCGCCAAAGGTGTCGTGCAGGCTCTGCGGTTTGAAGGCAACCTGTACGTTTGGCATGGTGGCATCGTACTGGGTCATGCAGACATAGTACAACGGGAAGAATTCGCGGGCAAATCCGGTGAAGTCCGGATCAACCAGAGTGCGGGTGATCTCTCTTGCACGGTCTGGACGGAAGTTAAAGAAGATGACCGAATCATTTGCGGAGATTCTGCCCTCTTCAGGATTGCCGATCACGCATGGAATGACAAATTCGTCGGTGACTTCGTTTGCATAGGAATCCGCCATCGCCTGGACGGCATCTTCACAGAGGACGCCTTTGCCGCGAACCAGTACATCGTATGCTTTTTCGACACGTTCCCAGCGGTTGTCGCGGTCCATTGCATAATAACGACCCATTACAGAAGCAATTTTTCCAATTCCAAGTTCGGAACATTTATTCTGGATCTGCTGTACAAAGTCCTTGCCGGAGGTAGGCGGAACATCTCTTCCGTCCATGAAGCAATGAACATAGACGTTGGAGAGGTTGTTTTTCTTTGCCATTTCCAGCAGACCATACAGATGTTCGATGTGACTGTGTACGCCACCGTCGGACAAAAGTCCCATTAAATGCAGGGAAGAATTGTTTTTCTTGCAATTTTCGACTGCACCCAGCAGTGCTTCGTTCTGGAAGAAGTCGCCGTCCTGAATGGATTTGGTGATGCGGGTCAGTTCCTGATAGACGATGCGGCCGGCGCCGATGTTGGTGTGTCCAACCTCGGAGTTGCCCATCTGACCATCCGGCAGACCGACATCCAGACCGGAGGCACCCAGCTGGGTGTGTGGATACTGAGCAAAATATTTATCGAGGTTTGGTGTTTTGGCAGCATGGATAGCGTTGCCGTTGTCGGAGTGATTGATACCGAAACCATCGAGAATCATTAAAACGAGTGGTTTTTTCATGGGAATACACCTTCTTTTGATACTGGAAGATTATAGGAATGTGGTGGATGAAAACTTTTGTTTTACAGACTACCTGTCTTTGCGCCGAAGGCAAATGGGCAATGTTTTGCTTTGTGATCAAAACAGGTTTTGCGTTCATTGCCCCCGAGAATGTCGCTGCGCTCCATTCTCCGAAAGTTTGGCTGAAAAGAACAGGGTGCAGGCTCAGCCTGCTTTTTGCTTACTATCGAAAGAGTGCCGCGAAGCGAACACTTTTCTTTTGGTCGGACAAATATGGAACATATTTTGTCCTCTTTTCTGCGCAAAGAAAAGGTAACTTAGCGGGCAGCGTCGATGATAGCTGCGAAGTCGGAAGCAACCAGTGCAGCACCGCCGATCAGACCGCCGTCAACATCCTCCTTGGAGAGCAGCTCTTTGGCGTTGCCTGGTTTCATCGAACCGCCGTACTGGATGGTCAGCGCGTCAGCAGCAGCTTTGGTGTAGAGTTTTGCAACCACGCCGCGGATGATAGCACAAACTTCCTCTGCCTGCTCTGCAGTAGCAGTTTTGCCGGTGCCGATTGCCCAAACTGGCTCGTAAGCGATGATAACGCGGGAAAGCTCCTCCTCGCTGACGCCGCCCAGTGCAACCTTGGTCTGCAGGCTGACAATCTCCTCGGTGATGCCCTGCTCGCGCTGTTCCAGCACTTCACCGACACACAGGATGACCTTCAAGCCTGCATCCAGTGCAGCACGGACGCGCGCGTTGACGGTCTGGTCGGTTTCGCCGAAGTACTGTCTGCGCTCGGAGTGGCCGATGATGACATACTCAACGCCCATTTCAGCCAGCATCTCAGCGGAGATTTCGCCGGTGAAGGCGCCGCTCTTTGCCCAGTGGCAGTTTTCAGCGCCAACATGCATGTTGGTGCCTTCGCACAGGGAAAGTGCAGTTTCCAGGTTGGTGTATGGTACGCACAGAACGACCTCACAGGCAGCGTCTTTTACCATCGGTGCCAGTTCGGTGATCAGTTTTTTTGCAGCGTTGCGATCGTTGTTCATCTTCCAGTTGCCGGCTACAACGGCTTTGCGGAGCTGTTTGTTCATATTCAAAAACATCCTTTCAGTAAAGTCTAATGTACATTGTATTTTGGCTGGACGGGATAACATCTGCCGGCAATTCCCACCGGAACATTGTGGCGGGACAAAAACAGCAGAATGCCGCCCAGATCAAAGAAAGCGAGAACGGTGTACAGTACTGCGCGGGATGGCTCGTAATCCATCGTCACGTAGTAAAAACTGAGCAGGTAAAATACCTTGTATGCGATACCCACAAGGCTTGCCAGGAACAAAAACAGCAGCAAAGCAAGCAGCAGAATGGGTACGTTGTAAAATAATGGGGAAAGAACAATAGCAATGATGACCAGGAAATAAAACAGCGGAGTCTGGATACCGCTGAGGATGGTCAGCCACAGATGCAAGGAGGTGTTTTTGTGCATCGCTGTGCTGTTATAACGGTCAGCAAGCGATCCCAGCAGAAAGTCTCTGGCGATGGGAATCCAGGCAAACCAGGGGTTTCTGACACCGGTGTTGCGGGCCATGCTGTAAAGTCCTACCGATCCGAGGATATACAATACCAGGCTGATCAGCGAAGAAAAACTAAACATCACGGGAACCAGGGTGCTGAAAATATGGGAAAAATCGGGATAATACATCATGATTCGAAGGTTCCTTTCGGGAAAAGTTGACAGGCAAAAAACAGATGCAAGAAGGTTCCTGCATCTGTTTTTAGAAACGTGCGATTATTTCTCGTTGAGAGCAGCGATACCAGGCAGCTCCAGACCTTCCAGGAATTCCAGCGAAGCGCCGCCGCCGGTGGAAATGTGGGTCATCTTGTCGGCAAAGCCCAGCTTGGTAACAGCAGCAACGCTGTCGCCGCCGCCGATGATCGAGATGGCGCCCGAAGCAGCGATTGCTTTGGCAACTTCCAGTGTGCCCTCTGCAAATGCAGCAAATTCAAATACGCCCATAGGACCGTTCCAGATGACGGTGCCGGCATCCTTGACAGCGTCGCAGAACAGTTCGATGGATTTTGGACCGATGTCCATACCCATCCATCCGTCTGGAATCCTGTCGGAATCAGCAAACTGGGTCTGGCAGTCCTCTGCGAACTTGTCGCCGAGTTTGTTGTCAACCGGCAGCAGGAATTTAACGCCTTTTTCTTCTGCTTTCTTGAGCATCTCTTTTGCAAGGTCAACCTTGTCGTCCTCGCACAGCGAAGCGCCGACGTTGTAGCCTTTTGCTTTGAAGAAGGTGTAAGCCATACCGCCGCCGACAATCAGGGTGTCAACCTTTTCCAGCAGGTTATTGATAACGCCGATCTTGTCGGAAACCTTAGCGCCGCCCAGGATAGCAACCAGCGGACGTTTTGGATTGTTGAGCGCCTGGCCCATCACCGAGATCTCTTTCTGAATCAGATAGCCGCAGACAGCCGGCAGGTAGGATGCAACACCGGTGGTGGAGCAGTGTGCGCGGTGCGCGGTACCAAATGCGTCGTTGACATAGATGTCAGCCAGCGAAGCCAGCTCTTTGGAGAAGTTTTCTTCGTTCTTGGTTTCTTCTTTTCTGAAGCGAACGTTTTCGAGCAGAATTACCTGACCCTCCTGCATTGCAGCGGAGAGAGCCTTTGCATTTTCGCCGACAACATTTTCATCTTTTGCAAGTTTTACTTCCTGACCAAGCAGCTCGGACAGTCTTGCAGCGACCGGAGCCAGCGAGAATTCCTCTTTGTATTCGCCCTTCGGTCTGCCCAGATGGGAGCAGAGGATGACCTTTGCATTGTGTGCAACCAGGTACTGAATGGTTGGCAGAGCAGCAACGATACGTTTGTCGTTGGTGATAACGCCGTCCTTGAGAGGAACGTTGAAGTCGCAGCGGACAAGCACACGTTTGCCGGCTACATCAATATCTTCGATGGTTTTTTTATTCAGAGAGTTCATCGTAAATGACCTGCCTTTCCTTTTATCACACCATTTTGGTGTTTGTAAAATCTGTGATTCACAAGGGAAATTTGTGCCCAAAATGCAGATGAGAATATCTACAATTTAAGTCTATTGTAATCTATCCCACCTCTTTTTGCAAGGGCAGAGGATATGGTTTTGCAGCATTTTAACAAAGGTTTTCCTTTTTGTGGTGTCCAAAGGAGAATCACAAAGATAAATTGTGTAATTTTTCACAAAGCTTTGCAGGAACGCCGTTGCACTGTCTGCGAGATAATGGCAAATTTGCAGGAAATCCTGCTTATTCTTGCAAAATAGAACAATTTCTTTGCAAAATACGGCTATCCCAGCACCTTTTTGGCGATGTCTGCGGATGCCTTGGCATCCTTTGCATAGAAGTCAGCGCCGATTTTTGCGGCATATTCCTCGGTCAGCACGGCACCACCCACCATGATTTTGCAGTCGAGTCCCTTTTGACGGAGGGCAGCGATGGTTTCCTCCATGCTTTTGAGGGTGGTGGTCATCAGGGCGCTGAGTCCCACCAGACGAATGTGATGCTGTTCCACAGCGGCGACCACCTGCTCGGCAGGGACATCCCGTCCGAGGTCGATGACCGGATAACCGTAGTTTTCCAAAATCACTTTGACAATATTCTTGCCGATGTCATGCACGTCGCCGTGGACAGTTGCCAGCACGATTCCTTTTTCGGAAAGGGACTGGGAAGAAGATTTTGCATTTGGATGAACGGAAAAATAGTTCTTAATTTCTTCAAATCCGGACTGAGCTGCCTGGGCGGACTGGATCATCTGAGGAAGAAATATTTTTCCGGTTTCAAACTCCTGTCCGACGATATCCAATGCAGGGATGAGTCGGGTGTTGATGATCTCCTCCGGCTCGACAGAGCCGAGCAGCGCAGCCACTTCGCGGCGCACCGATTCACCCAAACCTCGCTTGATGGCTTCGGTCAGGCTGTCGGCAGCTGCCTGAGCAGTGGGAGCTATTGTTGCTGCAACTGCAGCAGGTTTGGCACTGATGCGGGCAATTTCCTCAGGACGGCTGAAGTTTTCGATGTAGCGCGCAGCGTGAGCATCGTGGTTATAGAGCACCTCAAAGGCGCGGATGGCGTCGAGCATCGACGGGACGTTTGGATTGATGATCGGCAAATCCAGCCCTGCTTCCAGCGCCATCAGCAAAAAGCTGTGGTTTAACAGTTCACGGTTTGGCAGACCAAACGAAATGTTGGAAACACCCAGTACCGTTTTGACGCCGAGTTTCTCTTTGACCATCCGCATGGCTTTGAGCGTTTCGACGACCTCCTTCTGCTGTACCGAGGCGGTCAGCGTCAGACAGTCGACGAAGATGTCCTCCTTCGGGATGCCATATTCGGCGGCGCGGCGGACGATGCGCTCCGCGACAGCAAAGCGCTGCTCAGCAAGCAGTGGGATGCCGGTCTCATCCATGGTCAGAGCGACCACGGCAGCGCCATATTTTTTGACCAGCGGCAGGATGGTTTGCAGCGATTTTTCCTCGCCATTGACCGAGTTGACAATCGGCTTTCCGTTGTAGACGCGCAGAGCAGCCTCGACCGCCTTTGGATTGGAGGAGTCGATCTGCAAAGGGGTATCCAGCACACTTTGCAGTTTTTTGACAACGGCAGGCAGCATGACAGCTTCGTCGATGTCCGGCATTCCCATGTTGACGTCGAGAATGTCTGCACCGGCTTCCACCTGGGAGATGCCCTGGCTGAGGATGTAGTCAAAATCCTGCTCCACAATGGCCTGTTTCAGCCGCTTTTTGCCGGTAGGATTGATGCGCTCTCCGATGATGCGCACGCGGTCAACCGGCACAAAGCAGGTCGGCGTGCAGACGCCGGCAATACGGGTCGGTGCCGGCACCGAACAAGGCGTGTGTCGATCGAGCATTTGACGCAGTGCACGGATAAACGCAGGGTCGGTGCCGCAGCATCCGCCCATCATGCAGATGCCAAGCGGCAGATATTCCTCCATGCAGGCGGCGAACTGGTTGGCGTCGATCGAGTAGAGGTTGGTCTGTGGGTCGGGAAGTCCTGCGTTTGCCTTGATGAAGATAGGGAGCGAGGTGTGCTCACGAAGCTCCCGAGCAAGCGGCAGCAGCTCCACCGGTCCCAACGAGCAGTTAAAGCCGATGGCGTCGGCGCCGAGTCCCTCAATGACGGCAGCCATCGAAGAGATGCAGCAGCCGGTAAAGGTGCGGCCGTTCTGCTCAAAGGTCATGGAAACGAGCAGCGGCAGCTGTTTGCCGAGCTTCTCACAGGTTTCTTTGGCGGCGAGGATGCCGGCTTTGACCTCGTACAGATCGGTCATCGTTTCCAGCACGATGAGGTCGGCGCCGGCAGCGATACCGGCATTCATTTCCTCGGCAAAGATATCATAGGCCTGCTCAAAGGTGAGGGTGCCAGTCGGCTCCAGCAGCTCTCCAATAGGACCGACATCCAGCGCAACCAGTGCATCGGTGCCGCTGGATGCAGCCTTTGCATTTTGAATGGCCGCGGTGATGACCTGCTCGACGGTGTAGGAGCAGCCTGCCAGCTTTTTGCGGTTGGCTCCAAAGGTGTTGGCATAGAGGATGTTGGAGCCGGCTTGCAGGTATTCGCGGTGTACCTGGGTGACGACCTCAGGGTGAGTGAGGTTGAAGGTCTCGGGCTGGACGCCCAGCGGCAGACCGCGCTTTTGCAGCTGGGTGCCCATCGCTCCGTCCAGAAGCCAGAAGCGGTCGGCACGCTGCAAACAATCAATCAGAATATTTTCCACAAAAGACACCCTTTCTTCGTAATTCACAGTCGTTGTTTCGAGGACAGATGGCGCAGGGGAGAGCAGTCTCATTAGGAACGACACCCTCCGGCAGAATACCTGCCACTGCTGTCACCGATTTGATGGGAATGAGCATCCCGGATGGACTTAATGTCAGCCCGATCCTACGTCCGGCATCGAGCACACGCAAGAAATCTCCCTGTGCGATGAGCGGCAGGTCGCCGTAGCCACAGCTGAAACGGGTGGTCAGGCTTTTTCCCAAGGTCAGGGCAATCTGCTGCTGAGCGCCGTCGCAGACTTCCTCGATGGCGGCGGAGGCGGCTGCATCCAGCCACAGCGCCTGAGCCATGTCGCAAACCTGGGTGCGCCGGATGAGCGCGTCCACCTGCGGACCCAGTGTGGCACACAGCAGAACACAGTCGCTGCACCCTGACAGATGGCGGCGGATGTCCTGCCCTGTCAGAAAGGAGTCGAGCAGCGGCTGCACCGAATCGATTTGATAGTGATACCTTGGCTGCGCACAGTCCAGCACCTTTTGGCAGGCAGTCTGTGCCTGCTGCAAAAAGGCGTCCGGCAGCGGGTCGGGAGGTTTTGTTCCCAGTGCATAGCGCAGCACCTCCCGAATAGGGATGGAGGTCAACCTGTACTGCATGAGGACACTCCTTTAGCGGTTGGAACAGCGGATCAGGCTTGCCACCGACTGACTGATTCTGCGTGCAATGAGCGGATTGTTCATGGTGTACAGATGGATGCCCTGCACGCCGTTGGAGATGAGGTCGACAATCTGCTCCACCGCATAGGCGATGCCTGCATCCTGCATGGCGACGGGATCATCGCCATAACGGTGCATGATCTTTACAAACTTTTTGGGCAGGCTGGCGCCGCACAGCGACACCATCCGTTCAATCTGTTTGCGGTTGGTCACCGGCATGATGCCCGCTTCCACCGGCACCATGATACCGGCCTCACGCACACGGTAAAGGAAGTTATAAAAGTCATTGTTGTCAAAAAACAGCTGGGAAATCAGATGGGAAGCACCGGCGTCCACCTTTTCCTTCAGATGGAGGATGTCCTCCTCCATATCGGGACATTCAGGGTGTACCTCGGGATAGCAGGCGGCAGCAATGTCAAAGTCACCGTGGCTGTGCAGCTCCCGAATCAGATCACCGGCATAGTGGTAGTCGGTCTGAGGCGGAACATTGGGGTTAATATCTCCGCGCAGTGCCAGAATATTTTCGATGTCGTTCTGGCGCAGGTCATCCAGCACCTGACCGATGTGTTCCCGTGTCGAATTGACACAGGTCAGGTGGGCCAGAGGTTCGATATGATACTTGTGCTTGATGGTGGAGGCAATCTCCACCGTTGAGCGGTCGGCAGGATTGCCGCCCGCACCGTAGGTGACGCTGATAAAGTCAGGGGAAAGATCGACAAGCTCCTCCAGGGTGTCATAGATGGTCTGAATCGAGCTGGTCTTTTTGGGAGGGAACACCTCGAAAGAATAGACGATTTTCTTTTGTTCAAATAGTGAGTTTAATTTCATCTGTCCTCAAGCCTTTCATGATTTTTTTATTACACAGTTTGTACGCAAATTCGGAATCAAACAAAAAACGATTTATTACATTATAGGGAAAAAGCGGTTCGATGTAAAGGAAAAATATCAAACACGAGGGTATCCCGAACCGGACAGAGAAAAACGAGATAATTGTCGGAGGACCTTGCCCGAAGGAGATGGCTATGTTATAATGAAGGTCAACAATGATAAGGAGGGATACAAACGATGGAAATTCGTGATTTCAGACCAGAGGACCGACAGGAATATCTGGACATGTCGGTTGATTTTTATTCGGGAGATGCGTCCCTGTTTGATGTGGATATGAAAAAGTTTGAGGATACCTTTGAAATCGGAGTCAAAGGCTCTCCATTGATGCGTGGACTGACCATCACCGAGGGAGAAGAAATCATCGGCTATGGTCTGCTGGCGCTCTACTGGAGCTGTGAAGCGGGCGGATTTACCGTACAGGTGGAGGAACTCTACTTTAAGCCGCAGATCCGCGGCAAAGGCTGCGGACATAAGTTTTTCCAGTGGCTGTTTGAGGAATACCCGCAGGCAAAACGTTTCCGCCTGGAGGTGTGTCCACACAATCCAAAGGCAAAGTTGTTGTACAGCCGTTTAGGGTTTAAAGATCTGGATTACGGACAGATGATTTTGGACAGATAAATGACAGAAAATAAAACAGGACGCCCAAAGCATTGCTTTGGGCGTCCTGTTTGTTTATCCTTTTTGAGCAAAATAATCGTCGCAGAATTTCCACCAGAGCGCTTTATAGTCCTGGTCGGACAGCGGCTGCAAGTCAGCAACACGGAAAATATTGCGTTCCTGCGCCATTCTGACAAAGTCCGGAAGATAATCGCCGCTGTCCTCTGCATCGTAGATGTAGCATTGCCCGATTCCCATTTGCAGAGCAGCATACAGTCTGGTGTGCCCGTCACAAATATAGTTGGTATCGGGATGGACAGGGATGATGAGATGATGGGCGTCCTTTACCCATTGGGAACATTGTGCCATCTTATCCAGATTGACATAAAACTGGGAGGGCTGCAAGGTGTCGATCTCCACCAACCGCAGCTCGACAGGAGGGAAGGCTTTCAGCAGACGGTGCTGCTCATCCAGAAACTGGGTGACATGAAAGCTGTAAAACCGAAATTCCTGGATGACTTCCTCCAGAAGAAGCTGATTTTCCAGCACGGCTTGGTCGCAGTGGATGACAGCCTGTTCAGGGTTTAAAATTTCAAAAGATACGACCGAGTCACCAGCTAAAAAGGCTGTGTGACAAGCGATCCATCGAAGGTCTGCACTCGGGTGCTCATCGGGCGACTCGATGCGTTTGATGTTGGTCATAGGATTCCTTTCCGCTTATGCGCTGTACGGCAGAATCATCAGACTGAGGAACAGCAAAATTGCCATGGCAAGGTTAAAGGACAGAACAATCCACCGGCGATGAAGTCCGCAGTAGACGGTGGTAGCCAGAAACAAAACCAATGCTGCCAGCCAGCTGATGAACACCGGTGTCTGTTGATAGCCGTTTGTATAAAAGAAATAGATCAGGGTCAGAACGATGGACAACCCCTGAAGAATCAGATAGCGTTTATCTGAAAACAGTTTTTTCATAGGAAACCTCCAAAGTTGAGAGATGATGGAATTTTGGTTGCTTCTCATAAGTCGGTTTTTTCATCAGCCTCCAAAATCAGGTAACTGCCGCTGCTTTTTTGAGTATAACACGCGAAGATGAATTTTTCTACAAAAATCAAGAAAAACCTATTGACAGGTGGAAAATAGTGTGATACTGTATATATACGATATATACAGTATATACGGACAGCAAGGAACGGTGATTTTTTGAATCTGATAATCAGTAATTCCAGCGGCAGACCGATCTATGAACAGATCACCGCCCAGATCAAAAACAGCATTATCAGCGGCGAATTGCAGGAGGGAGAGGCGCTTCCCTCGATGCGCGCGCTGGCAAAGGATCTGCACATCAGTGTGATTACCACCAAACGTGCCTATGAAGATCTGGAGCGGGACGGATTTGTGGTGACGGTTGCCTCCAAAGGGTGCTTTGTTGCACCAAGAAATCTGGAACTCATGCGGGAGGAGCAGCGCAAAAAGGTAGAAGGTGCGCTGCAGCAGGCGGTCGATCAGGCAAAGATGGCGTCGATCACCCTTTCAGAGCTTCAGGAGATGCTCAAACTTTTGTATGAGGAATAGATCTTTTTGCAGAAAAGGGGTCAGAAGTATGGAAAATAGTATGATGCTTTCGGTCAATCATCTTTGCAAAAACTATGAGAAGTTTACTCTTTCGGATGTTTCCTTCTCCCTTCCAAAGGGAAGTATCATGGGACTGATCGGCGAAAATGGCGCAGGCAAGTCCACTACAATGAAAATTATTCTCGGGATGACCTGTTCGGACGGTGGAAGTGTCTCTGTCTTTGGGCATGAGGGCATCCGCGCAGAGGATCGGGAAAAAATCGGTGTTGTCTTTGATGAACTGCCGTTTGTACAGACGATGTTTACCTCTCACCTGGGGAAGGTGATGAAGGGTGCCTATAAAAACTGGGATCAGAAACAATATGAGGAATATCTTCGGAAGTTTGCTCTGCCAGATAAAAAGGAGCTCAAGGATTTCTCCCGCGGCATGAAGATGAAGCTGTCGCTGGCGGTGGCTTTAAGCCACAATGCCAAGCTGCTCATCCTCGATGAGCCGACCAGCGGATTGGACCCTGTGGTTCGCTCGGAGATTCTGGACATCTTTCTGGATTTTATCTCGGACGGTGAGCGTTCGGTACTGGTATCTTCCCACATCACCAGCGACCTGGAAAAGGTAGCGGATTATATCACCTTTATCCACAACGGCAGACTGATGCTGTGCGAAAACAAGGATGACATTCTGTATGGATATGGCATTGCCAAAGCCGACCAGGACACCATCGACCATCTCGACAGCGAGCTGGTCCTCAAAAAGAAAAAAGGCAAGTATGGAAGCGAGGCGCTGGTGAAGGATAAAGAAGCATTCTTGCACCAGTATCCCGATATTTTGGTGGACAATATCAATCTGGACGAGCTGATGCTTCTGCTGTGTTCCGACTAAGTGCTGCGGAAAGAAGGGAATTTTATGAAGGGCTTGATTTTAAACGATTTTTACGCGATGAGAAAGCTGCTCAAAAGCATTCTGTTTGTCTTTGTTATTTTTGGCGTTATCTGGGGAATTGGAAAACAGCCGACGACCGGCGCTCTGGTGATCTCAGTCATGGGAATCAGCTATCTGTTTAACCTTTTCTCCTACGATGAATATTACCATTGGGAGCAGTATGCGGCAATCCTTCCGGTGACCCGCAAACAGATCGTACTGGCACGCTATGCCACCTTTGGCATCACTGCGCTATTGACGCTGGCAATTTCGCTTGTTTATGTGATTGCGCTGGGTGGCATCGCTGACTGTGCCATGGTGCTGGTGACCATCCTGTGTATGCAGGGCTATACGGCGGCGGTGATTATTCCGGTCGCATATAAGTTTGGAATCCAGCGCGGACGCATCCTGTATGTTCTGCTGATGTTTGTTCCGTTTGGAGTTTTGCTGGGACTTATGACGGCACTTCAGCTGGGCGGCGGCTTTTCGCCGGATGGTTCTATGCTGGCGGGAATACTGGTCGGTGTGGTCGCAGTCGTCGCTTTGATGGTGGCAATTTCCATCAAAATCTCCATTGGCATTGTCAGCAAAAAGACCTTTTAAATGCCGCTTAGTTTCCAGAGCAGATACAAACCGCCGCCCAGCGTGCGAAAGCGAGCGGGAATAAAAAAGCGAAAGCGCAGATAATCTTGTTTTAACCGGTCGATCAGCTGGCTGGTTTTGAGTGCAGATAACTCCTTTTTCAATCCAAAGAAACTGATGGAAAGGACATCCGTGTCATCGAACGGATGTCCTTTCCCATCTGTGGACAGCGGCTGAGAAGAGGAAAGGGAGGCAGAAATCAGCGGTTCCTGGATGCCGCTGTCCCGCCCGTAGGCGATATAAAGAAATGCAGTGACAAATAACAGAAAAATCAGGCTGATAAAAAAGCTTTCCCAGAACCAGCGCCACTGGCGGGAAGTAAATAGTTGACGTTTTTTAAAATGGTGCATCGTCACTCCTCCTTGGTAAAAGAGGATGCACCAAAAGCAGGAGAATATACGAAAAAAAGGATGTATGCAGCTGCATACATCCTTTTTTATGGTTCATATCAATGGCTGTATCCGATGTAGTTACGAGCATCCAGGTAGGAACCGCCGCTGATAATCTCAAAGTGGCAGTGGTTGCCGGTTGCCCATCCTGTACGGCCGACATAACCGATGACCTGTCCCTGCGATACCTGCTGTCCGCTGTAAACCGCCAGACTGCTGCAGTGTGCATAACGGGTCTTGGTGCCGTCTCCGTGGTCGATGAGGATGTTGTATCCATAGCCGTTGGACCAGCCTGCATAGGTGACGGTACCGGACTTGGCTGCCCAGATGGTAGTGCCTGCCGGAGCCGCAATATCCGTACCGGTATGGCCTGCATAGCCCCAGATTGGACAGGAGATATAACCGCCGTTGACCGGCCAAATATATCCGCCGACATTGGATTCGGTGGAAGCAGTACCGGAGCCGGAGGTGTTGTATCCGGAACCATACGAGCTGCTCGACAGCGAGCCGACGATCACCTTGGCGCTGACCGGTTCTTTAATAACATTTTCAGAAACGACGGTGCGCGCGGTTTCATAGCCATCAATATAGGTGATCTCGCTGGTGACCTCTTTCAGACCGTTCTGGCCTTGCTGAACGACCTCTTCGTAGCTCTTTTCCTTGTTCTGGTCGATTTCCGTTTCGGTGGTATAGGCAATTTCCTCTTCCTCGGTAACGGTGCGGACGACCTTGGTCTGTAAGAATGGCTGTTCCTGCGAAACGATCATTGTTTCTCCGACCAGCATAGTCTTGCTGACCTCAGGGTTGAGGTTGATAAGTGTCTCGGTTGGAATATCAAACTTGTTGGAGATGTCCCAAGGAGTATCACCCTGCTGGATGGTATAGGTCTGTTCGCCTTCGACGATGCGGTCGAGTTTAACGTTGATAGATTCGAGGGTTTCCACAGAAGAAACTGGATACAATCCTGTTTCCAGACGGATTGACTGAACGAAGCTGACTGTTTCCGAGGAAACAGTACCGGATTCTACCTCTGGAAGGTTGAGGTGAGAAGGTGTTTCGGTCGATGTTTCCGTATCGGAGGTCTCTTCCGAGCTGTCTTCCGTATCAGTGGAGCTGCCGTTGGAGATGATCAGCTCATCGCCGACCAGCATCGAATCCTCGATAGAAGGATTGAGTTCAATCAGTTCATCCACCGAGATGCCAAATTCGCTGGCAATCGTCCATGGGGAATCCCCTTCCTGAACGACATAGGTTTGCTGTTCCGAAGAAGTGGAAGTGGTTTCTTCGGACTCGGTTTCAGGTTCTTCTTCTGGTGTTGTGTCAGCAGATTCTGTTTCTTCCGACGTTGTGTCGGTAGATTCGGTGCTGCTGGAAGCGGTGTCACCGACCAGAGTCAGCTCATCACCAATGAGCATCGAATCCTCAATGGAAGGATTGAGTTCGATCAGTTCATCCACAGTCATGCCAAACTCACTGGCAATCGTCCAAGGAGAGTCGCCTTCCTGAACGGTGTAGGTCTGTGGTCTGTCTGTAGATTCAGAATCTGTTTCAACAGAGCGTGAACTTTGAGTATCGGCGCTCGAAGCAGAGCCGCCTTCCGAAATAATCAGCTCGTCGCCGATCAACATGGAATTTTCAATGTTTGGATTGAGCTTAATCAGCTCGTCCACCGAGATGCCAAATTCGTTGGCGATGGTCCAAGGAGAGTCGCCCTCCTGAACGATATAGGTTTGCTGCTCCGGTGCGGTTGTTTCCGGTTCGGTGGCAGGTTCCTCCGCAGGTTGTTCTGCAGGTTCCTCCTCCGGAGTTTCCGGCTCCACAGGCTGTTCTTCCAGTGTTTCCGATTCTTCAGGGATGACAGCTCCTGGTGTGTAGGTGCCGTCCTTACGGGACTTCAGGCTCATCAGCAGTGCATCGCCGTCTTCGACAGCGCCGATAAATTCACCGTCGACATACAGACCTGCTGCTTCTTCGATTTCATTTCCCGAAGCGCGGATAATGTTGTTGATGAGGACATCCTGGTCAGAGATCTGATCGTCCTCGACGATGACAAGCGAGAAGATAGGGACGCTATCCTCCGGAGGGAGATATTCCTCGTTGACAATACGTTCCCTTACCTTGGCTTCGGCTTCATCGAAGTCAGATTCAGAGAGAATATAACCCATATGCTGACCATTGTACTGTACCTGCAAACCATAGGTGAGCGTACTAAAGTGGTAGATGGTGGAGGTTAAGATGATAATACCGACTAAAGGGAGAATGTAGTTGACTGCACCAACAACCAGCTTGAACGAAGGGGACAAAGCCCTGACCAGCTGAGGCAGACAAAGGCCTGCAGAAGGCTGTTTGCGTTGTCTGTTCCAGTCCTGTAATCCGCTGTTGGTCTGGGAGATGATCTTTTGCAAATCCCGTTTCCAGCGTCCTCTTGATGGCGCCGCAGCGGCATGTTGATCCTTGATATCAAAATAGAATCGGCGCACAGCCCATTTCAGATGGAGGGCAGTGCGTTTCAAAATGCGCCGATGTCGGCGATAATATCGAATGATTCTTGCGCCGATCAGATAGCAGATGGCGTAAAGAAGAGAAATCAAAGAGGAGAAAGCTTCAGGAAGTCTGGAAGCAGAGGTGTTGTTACAGTTTTCCGGTTTTTCCACCGGGCACCCGCTCCTTTCCTATCTTCGAATAAAAACCAGTGTATACGTCGAAAAATGACGTTCTTTAAAAGTTGCACTACTTATTATAAATGTTTACGCACATGAATTCAAGATGTGTTACAGAATTGATACCGAAAACACAGCGTTTTTGACAATTTCCCCTAGTCGGGAATACCTCCATTTATCAGTGTAACCGAATTTTTTAAATAAGGACAGGGTGAAAATATTGCGGTTTTATGAAGAATTTACTTTTTTTTAAAACTTTCCTGAAATTATCCTGAAAGAATGCGGAAAAGAACACGCTTGATGCACAGCAGATTTGGCGCAACGCGAAAAAGATTTGACTTTAAAACAGCAAAAATATCTGGTACAATGGACAAAACAAAGCATGAAGATGGAACGCTCAGGAGGAACAATATGAAACAGAGCAGAGAATATCCGCAGCTGCGGGTTACAAAAAAAGCGGAACAGTCGATTTTAAAGGGGCATCCGTGGGTATATAACACCGAGATTACCGATGTACAGCCGTTTGAAAACGGAGAACTGGTGGATGTAGTCAGCCAGAAGGGCAGCTATCTGGGCACCGGTTTTGCCAATACCAACAGTAAGATTCGCGTGCGCATCATCTCGCGCAATGCAAACGACCGCTTTGATGAGGCGTTTTTTGAGCGTCGTCTGCGCTATGCCGTCGACTATCGCAAGACGGTCATGGGCGACGATTTTTCCAACTGCCGCCTGATCTTTGGCGAGGCAGATTCCTTCCCTGGTTTGACGGTGGATCGCTTTGGCGATATTCTGGTGGCGCAGGTGTTGTCGCTGGGCATCGAGAAGAGAAAAGCGATGATCTTTGAGCTGCTGGCCAAAATTTTCCGCGAGGAAGGTCAGCCGCTGCGCGGCATCTATGAGCGCAACGATGTAGCTATCCGTGAGCTGGAAGGCATGGAGCAGTACAAGGGATTTTTCCCGCTGAAGGATTGTCCGATCCCAGACTCCACCCAGACGACCATCACCGAAAATGGGATTACCTATGCGGTGGACTTTGAAAACGGACAAAAGACCGGATTTTTCCTCGATCAGAAATATAACCGTCTGGCAGTTTCCAAGCTCAGCCGCGGCAAGCGGGTGCTGGATTGCTTTACCCACACCGGTTCCTTCGGTTTGAATGCGGCGATGGGCGGTGCCGAACATGTGCTGAGCGTGGATATCTCTGAATCTGCGATTGAGATGGCGCGTGCAAATGCCTGCCGCAATGGTCTGGAGGAAAAGGTGGAGTATCTGGCTGAAAATGTGTTTGATCTGCTGCCAAGATTGTCCGAACCGGAGATGGTGCAGAAGTACGGCAGATTTGACTTTATCATTCTGGACCCGCCTGCCTTTACCAAATCCCGACAGACGGTGGAGAGTGCGATGCGCGGCTACAAGGAGATCAACCTGCGTGCGATGAAGCTTCTGCCGCGCGGCGGTTATCTGGCAACCTGTTCCTGTTCTCACTTTATGACCGAACAGCTGTTTGTCAAGATGCTGCATCAGGCGGCAGCAGATGCCGGTGTGGCGCTGCGCCAGATCGAAGCAAGACAGCAGTCGCCAGACCATCCGATCCTGTGGAACGTGGAGGAAACAAACTACCTGAAATTCTACCTGTTCCAGGTGGTATAGGATACAAAAAAACAGCGGAGCGATTGCAATCGCTCCGCTGTTTTTTGTATAAAGATAAAGGTTTCAAAGGAAGAAAAGAGGTTATTTTTTGACCTTTTCTGCTTTCTTGTCTTTGTCTTTTTTCATCATGTGGTTGTTTGCGCGGATCAGGTTTTCTGCAATGTAATCCAGCTGTTCGACCTCGTCGTAACGATCGACCAGGGTGCTTTCCAGCATCTCGTCGTAAGCAGCGCTCTTGCGGTATGCCAGCTTCAGCAGGATTGGAGTGATAACGGTGGTCGCAACGACCATGATGATGATTGGGCCGAAGAAGATTTCCGGCATCAGACCCAGAGCAGAACCCTTGTTAGCAACGATCAGGGCAACCTCACCACGGCAGACCATGCCGACACCGACCTGTTTGCACTGGTGATTGTTGAGGCCGCAGATTTTTGCACCCAGTCCACAACCGATGAGCTTGGACAGGACAGCGACGATAACCAGCAGGACAGAGAAGAGCAGGATTTTTGCGTCCATCTCTGGCAGATCCATGCTCAGACCGATGCTTGCAAAGAAGATTGGTGTAAGCAGCAGATAGGACAGAGGGGCGAATTTGACCTCGATGTATTTTGCCTTGGAGGTGGTGGAGATGATCAGACCGGCAGCAAATGCACCAGTGATATCAGCAACACCGAAGAAGTGCTCTGCACAGAAGGACATGAGCAGACACAGAACAAAGGCGAAGATTGGGTAACGCTGCAAGTCGGTGGAGTGGACGTTGGCGATGTACCAGTCCATCAGCTTTTTGACCAGAATGCCTACCACAAAGACAAAGACGAAGAAGAGAACGACTTTGACAAGAACCATGAGCAGGCTGTCGCCGGAAGAACCGCCGACACTGGTGACGATGGTCAACGCAATCAAACCAAGCACGTCGTCGATCAAAGCGGCAGCCAGAATGGTGTTACCGACAACGGTGGTCAGTTTTCCCATCTCCTTGAGGGTTTCAACGGTGATGGAAACAGAGGTGGCGGTCAGGACAACGCCGACAAAGACATCCTGAATAAAGACATTGTCCGAACCGGAGCTATTAAAGAGCATTGCCAGAGCAGTACCGCCGATCAAAGGGACGATAACGCCGCACAGAGCGACCAGAAAACCGGATTTTCCGCTGTGCTTCAGATCGTCCAGGCTGGTTCCAAGTCCGGCGGTGAACATCATGACGATGACACCCAATTCGGAAACCTGAGACAAAAATTCGGTGCTCTGAATAACACCGAGAACAGCAGGACCCAAAACGATGCCTGCCAAAAGTGCACCGACAACCTGCGGCATCTGCAGCCGCTTGGTGACAATTCCAAGAACCTTGGTAGAGAGAAGAATCAGTGCAATATCGACCAAATAATGATACGACATATCAAAAAACCTCCTTTTTGCTGATAACTTTTTGTTTCAACATTATACTTGATTGAGCGAAACATTCAAGAGGAAATGTATTATTTGTTGCTAAGTTCTAATATTTTTGTGAAAAAACATAATATTCAATAGATCGTTGTCTATTTTTTATAGGAATTTTGATTGGGAAAAGTGACGAATAGAATAAATAAAATCATAATATTTGTGTGAGAAAACAATAAAACGCCAATTTTTTTAGAAGAAATACTAGATATAATACAAATTGGAATAAGCTTTTTGTATATTAAGGATATAGAATACTGGTAAAAACACAAAGAAAATGACCAATACTTTTCGTACTGGTCATTTTCTTTATGGATGAATTATTCAAGATTAAGTTTATTTTTGAGAATATAACGGCTGGGCAGATAGAGCAGCACATTTAACAGCATGGTGCTCACAAGGAACAGGAAAAACATCAGGCATAAACCAGAGAGCGGGTTCGTTTCTGAGGTAGGCAGGGTGCTGAAAGTATCGAGTGCAGCGATGCCAGCCATGATGAAAGCACTGACGACCGACAGCGGAATGCTGATCAGCAGATAGGCGATGACCGAGCCAACAACGCGGTTTTTGGTGAAAGGATACAGCTGGGAACAGGCCATTGCACAGTAAAAGTGCAGCAGCTCATTGGCAATGCTGGCAAGGATCAGCAGAATACCAAGCACCATTGTCAGAACAAACCAGAATGTTTGTGTCAGATCGGAAGCAAGAAGGGCAGCCAGCTGGGAGAAGAAGGTCCCAACCGTGTGGATAAAAGCGATAAAATCAACGCTGAGAGCGCTGCCTGCCAGCAGGATAAAACCACTGAGCACAGCAGTGATGCCGCTGAGAATAATCCACACCGTAGCGGAGATCATCTTGGAAAAAAGGATGGTGTCCACGCTGACCGGCAGAGTGTTTGTCAGATACCCCTGATCTCCCAGTACACTGTGGTAAAACTGGGTGATAATCATTACGATAGTGGTGACCAGCAGGGCGATCAGCAGACCAGCCATAATGGCGCCGCCGCCGATCAGAGCGGCAATCCACTCGTTTTGGAAAAACAGGATGTTGAGGATGGACATGCCCAGCATCGCGATAAAAAGCGGGACAAAAGTGTGCGCCATCGATTTGATGTCATATTTAAGCAGTTTTCCTAACATTTGAATACCTCCCGAAACAGTCCGTCGATGGATTTTCCATACAATTCGCGGATCTCGTCGACCTGACCATTGATAACGATTTTTCCCTGGTCGAGAAACAGAACCTGGTCGAAGATCGTTTCGACATCATGGATCAGGTGGGTGCTGATGAGGATGGACGAGCTCTCATCAAAGTTTTTCAGAATGGTGCTCAGGATATAGTCCCGTGCAGCAGGATCAACGCCGCCAATCGGTTCGTCCAGCAGGTACAGCTGTGCACGTCGGGACATGACCAGAATCAACTGGACCTTCTCCTTGGTGCCCTTGCTCATCGTTTTCAGCTTTTGTTTGTCGTCGATCTGAAGATTTTGCAGCATCTGCCGTGCCCGTTCCAGATCAAAATCCTGATAAAAATCGGCGAAGAAATGCAGAAGGTCCTGCACCTTCATCCAGTCGTTGAGGTAGGTGCGCTCCGGCAGATAGGAGATCAGTGCCTTGGTCTGCCGGCCTGGAGTGAATCCGTTGATCCTGATTTCGCCCTGATCCGGCTGAAGCAGACCAGCCATCAACTTGATGAGGGTGGATTTGCCACAGCCGTTGGGACCGAGCAGCCCCACGATTTGTCCGCGTGGAATCGAAAAGCTGACTCCGTTCAGGACAGGATGCTGATGATAGCCCTTGTGAATGTTCTTGATTTCTGCAACGGTGTCGGAAACAACTGCGCCGCCGGAAATCATCTCTATATTTTCGTTCATAAAATCCTTCCTTCCCTGCAGTTTTGATCGGCAGCTCTTTTTATTGTTTGTTTGCCGATTGAGTAAGATATTTTTCTACCAGGGACAAAATCTCTTCGGTCGAGTATCCCAACGAGGAGATATTGTCGATCATACGGGCAATCTCGCCGTATGCCAGTGTTTTTGCAACCTCCATAATTTTCTCCTTATCCTCCGTCACGAATCGTCCTGCGGTACGCTGGCTTTTGACCAGTCCATCCCGCTCCAGTTCCGCCAGCGCTTTCTGCATGGTATTGGGATTGACACCGGCTTCCATCGCCAGTTCCCGAACAGCGGGCAGCTTTTCTCCTGGCAGATACTTTCCGCGGGCAAGATCACATTTTAAAATTTGGATGATCTGCAGATAAATGGGTAGATTGTCATCGAATGACCAAGGCATCCTCCCGCTCCCCTTTCATTATTGTATTAAGTGCTTAATACAATAATACCAGAACAAAATTTGATTGTCAAGGGGGAAAGGGCTGTTATTTGCCGAGGAAATCGTGCATAATGAAAGAAAAAACAAAGGAGGAAATGTGGTGAAACAATTATACTGTCATGCGCAGGTAATTACGATGGAAGAGGACAAGCAAGGTCAGATCAAAACAGCACAGGCGGTTTTGGTGTCGGATGGAAAGATTGAAGCAGTCGGAGAGGAGGCAGAGCTGCAGACCTTAGCGGGAGAGGACTGTGAGCGAATCGACTGCGGCGGCGGAGCGCTGCTGCCTTCCTTTATCGACCCGCACAGCCATCTGACAGCATTGGCGCAGACACTGGCCTACTGTGATCTGAGCTCAGCGACCAGCTTTGGACAGATTGTGGAGCAGCTTGTTGCGTTTGCCTCCAAAAAGGAATGGAAGCAGGGAGACTGGCTGATCGCCTTTGGATATGACCACAATAATTTGGAGGAAAAGGCGCATCCAGACCGACATTTGCTGGATCAGGCAGCAGAGAAGATCAAACAGAGCAAGGGCGTATCTCTTTCGATTGCAATGACCCATGCATCGGGACACATGGGTGTCATGAGTACCATGGCACTTGAAAAGCTGGGAGTGGATGCGCAGACACCGGCGCCAGAAGGCGGTGTGATCGGCAGAGAGGCGGATGGTACACCAAGCGGTTATCTGGAGGAAAAAGCCTTTATTGAAAGGACAGCACAGCTTCCCAAGCCCTCGAAAGAGGACAGCATGCGCAATATCGAGCAGGCGCAGAAGATTTATTGGAGCTATGGAATTACTACAATTCAGGATGGATTGACCAAAACGCCGGAGTGGGAGCTGCTGCACGAGATGGCAGAACAGGGACGTCTGCACAGTGATGTGGTCTGTTATGTGGATTTACTGGATCACCGCGATCTGGCAGTCAACAACCCTGATTATACCGGCCGCTATCGTCATCATCTGCGGATAGGCGGCTATAAGATTTTTTTGGACGGCTCGCCGCAGGGAAGGACCGCCTGGATGACACAGCCATATGAAGGTGGGACAGATTGCGGCTATCCTATCTATCACGATGCAAAGGTACGGGAATTTGTGGAACAGTCGGTGAAGGATGGACGACAGCTGCTGGCGCATTGCAATGGCGATGCCGCTGCTCAGCAGTATCTGGATGCCTGCCGCGGTGTAGAGAATGTCGCTTCCATCCGACCGGTGATGATTCATGCACAGACACTGCGTCCCGATCAGCTGCCTCAGCTCAAGGAGGTGGGAATGATTCCTTCTTATTTTGTGGCACATACCTGGTTTTGGGGAGATGTTCATCTGCAAAACCTGGGAAAACAGCGCGCAGAAAATATCAGTCCGCTGCATGCGACAGAAGAACTGGGAATTCCCTATACCCTCCATCAGGACACACCGGTCATTCCGCCGGACATGCTGCAAACGGTATGGTGTGCAGTCAACCGCCGCAGCAAAGGCGGACATTCGATGGGAGAAGCACAGAAGGTAAGCGTTGCCCAGGCTCTGAAAGCGGTCACCGTTTCGGCAGCATATCAATATTTTGAGGAAAAAGAAAAGGGAAGTATTGCGCCAGGAAAGTGGGCAGATTTTGTTTTACTTTCAGAAAACCCATTGACGCAGCCACCTGAAAATATTGTCAATATTGATATTTTAAAAACATTTTTTCATGGTAAAAAGTTATATGACAATGAAAGGAAAGAGGATAATCTTTAGTGAAAAACGATAAAACAGTTAAAAAGCTTTAATCTTTTTAACTATAAAAGTGATGAATTTTTAAAAAATGTTTTGATTTTCATTGCAAAGACGGTAAGGTTATGCTATCGTAAGAATAGTTTTTTACGATTTGGGGGAAATTTACGATGGCAAAAATTATGCGCCAGACCCTGCGTGAACAGGTGACCCAGGCAATTCGCATGAAATTGCTGACAGGGGAATTGAAGCCAGGGACAAGAATTGTAGAACAGGATATGGCGCAGGAGCTTGGCGTCAGTCGTGCGCCCGTTCGGGAAGCGCTGCGTCAGATCGAACAGGAGGGTCTGGTGGAGTATACCTCGCATGTGGGTTGTTCCGTCAAGGAGTTTACCGCACAGGATGTCTATGAGGTCTATCTGCTGCGTGCCAATCTGGAAATTCTGTCGGTAAAGATGTGCGAAGGACATTTTTCTGAGGAAACGCTGGAAAAAATGGAGCAGATTCTGACCCGTATGTCGATGCTGGAGGATGTCGAATGCTTCGATCAGACCATCGAAAACGACAACGAGTTTCATGCCTGTATTGTCAAAGAGGCCAAGCTGGGCAGACTGTATACCCTTTGGAACAGCATGTCCGGAGCAAACACCATTGTATTTTACCGAGGCACCGGAAAGAGTGAGTATGTTGTTCGCAATCAGAAAACCATCCATCGAGCGGTTTTGGATGCGCTGAAAACACAGGATGTTACCTTGATCTGCAATACACTGATGCAGCACTATATGCAGACCATCAAGGGATATCTTTGGGAGCACAAAACCTCTCCGAATGACTTTCCGTATAAGATCAATATTGAATTTTAGAAAAAAGCCGAACGCAATTTGCTTGCGTTCGGCTTTTTCAATAGCATCATTTAGTTAAAGCGCGATTTGTCCTGTAAGATAACACCCTTTTTGAAACATCCGTTAGATTTTATGACTTTTTTGTGCATTTTATATACAAAATAAGAGCAAAAAATGAGTATAGAATTAACAAAATGTAATTGGATTTGTTGCAAAGGATAAAGAAGTGTGCTACAATACATCACATGAAATTGTATACAATCGTCAGTATTCAGAAAACGATCGTTCACAAAGACAGAAACTGAAAGCGGGGAACATCAATAAAACATGGCAAAATTAAATTACAGGACCCTGCGGCAAGAGGTCGTGGACGAGATTCGTCAGAAGATTCTGACGGGGGAATTTAAAGAGGGGGAACGCATCAAGGAAAATGAGATAGCAACACTTTTTGGTGTCAGCCGCGGACCAGTGAGGGAAGCACTCCGCCAGATCGAACAGGAAGGTTTGGTTCACTACGAACGCAACGTCGGATGTTCGGTGGCGGCAATTACACAAAAAGATGTCTATGAGGTTTGCCTGCTTCGTGCAGCGCTGGAGGTTTTGTCCGTCAAGCTGTGCCATGGAAAGATCAGCAAAGGTACACTGGACAAAATGAGAGAGAGCGTTCAACGCATGAAGGGCATGGAAACAGATCTGTATGCACTGACACAGGAGGACAAGTTTTTTCACAACTGTCTGGTGGAAGAGGCGCAGGTTTCCAGACTCAAACATACCTGGTGGACGATGGGTTCCAACCACGCCGTTTTGCTGTGTGCACATCAGAACGGTACAAAAACACATTATGATCAGCATCTTGAGCTGCTGCAGTGCTGTGAGTCAGGAGATACAGCAAAGATTGTGGAGGCAATCAAGGCACACTACAATCTGAAAACAGATTACGTTCAGCGGACACAGCTTCAGATTTAAATCGCGCCGCAGGTTAGAAGCGGCAACAGAAAATGTTAAATACATGCCGCTTTGTTTTTGACAGAGTGGTGTGCAAATATAAGAGAGTTTGATAAGCCCGAAAGGAGAAATTATCATGAAGATCAAAAAGATCCTGGCGGTTCTGCTGGCAGGCGCAATGATGCTTTCTATGGCAGCTTGTGGCGGCGAAGAAGAAACCACCACAGAAGCAACTGGCGAACAGAAGACCATTGATGGCAACGTTCTGGACGCAGAGCAGTACTTCAACGGTTACCTGAGCAGCGAGCCAACTACACTGGACAGCGTAACAGGTAACGATACCTACAGCTCCACCATTCTGACCAACACCATGGAGCCTCTGACCAGACTGGCAGAGAAAGATGGCGAAAACGTTCGTGAGGGTGCAGGCGCTGAGTCCTGGGAATCCAACGAAGACGGTACCGTTTGGACCTTCCATCTGCGCGACAACAAATGGTCCGATGGCGTTGATGTAACCGCAAACGACTATGTTTATGCAATCACCCGTGTTCTGACTCCAGAAACCGGTTCTCCAAACTCTTGGCTGCTGACCTGCATCAAGAATGCAAACGCAGTTCTGGCTGGCGAAATGGATCCATCCGAACTGGGCGTCAAAGCAGTTGACGAAAAAACAATCGAATTTACTCTGGAAAGCCCAACTCCATACTTCCTGTCTCTGACCGATACCCGTGTTATGATGCCACAGCGTCAGGATATCGTAGAGCAGTACGGTGAAAGCTATGGTGCAGAAGCTGCTAACCTGGTATACAACGGTCCATTCAAACTGGATACCTGGACTCACAACTCTGAACTGATCCTCGTTAAGAACGACCAGTACTGGGATGCTGAGAGCGTAAACCTCCAGACCATCAACTACAAGATCATGAACGATGAGAACACCATCTTCAACTCCTTCACCAATGGTTCCATCGACTCCTGTGGTTGCGGTACCCCAGAATGGATGCAGAAATTCGAAGCTATGGACAATGTAGACTACATCCACTACACTTCTCCAGCAGTACGTTTCAACTTCTACAACACCAAAGATGAACTGTTCCAGAATGAAAACATCCGTAACGCATTCACCCTTGCTCTCAACCGTGAGGACATCGTTGAAACTATCTACCACGGCACCATGTCCGCAGCATACAGCTGGGTACCGGACGGCGTATCCGTTGGTGATGCAGGTATCTACAGAGATCAGGTTGAAGAACCTCTGAAAGCAATGGTAGAATCCGAAGATCCAAAAGAACTGCTGCTCAAAGGTATGGAAGAGCTTGGCCTCGGCGATGATCCTTCCACCCTGGAAGTAACCTTCAGCCTCGGTGGTGTTGACCAGTGGATGAAGAACTACGGCGAATACTATCAGCAGACCTTCAAAGAAGTTCTGGGCGTCAATGTTGTCCTCGACTTCAATGAGTGGGGAACCTTCCAGTCCAAAATTAACAACGGCGAATATCAGATGGGTTACATGTCCTGGAGCATCGACTACAACGATCCATACTCCATGCTGGCTGTTATGTACTCCACTTCCGGCAACATCAACACCGGTTGGGTAAACGAAGATTATGATGCACTGCTGGATCAGGCTGCTGTTGAGATGGACGATGCAAAACGTCTGGAACTCTACAAACAGGCTGAGGAAATCCTCTTTGAGGAAGGCCCACTCTGCCCAGTTGTTAACGAAGCTGCAAACACCTTCCGTTACAGCTACATCAAGAACAGCAACACCATGCCATTTACTTCTACCGGCCTGAAATACGCTTATGTAAGCGGCCGTAACGCATAATTTAATTTCATAACGAAGTAAGGCTTTCTTTACAAGCAAAGCGCGGACAGGCAGCCGAAACGGCTGCCTGTTTCTGATTGTGAATAAAGGGTAAGGAATAAAAGAGGACAAGGGGGAAAAGTATGATCAAGTATGTGCTTAAACGTATCGGCTATATGCTGATCACGCTGTTTATCATTGCAACGGCTACCTTCTTTATGATGCACTCCATCCCAGGCGACCCTCTGGGTGCAATGGCAAATAAACTGCCGGAACAGGCAAAAGCAAACTACTATGCAAAATACGGTTTGGATAAATCGCTGACCGAACAATATACGATCTTCATGAAAAACCTGATTACCAAAGGTGATCTGGGTGAATCGCTCAAATATCCAGGCAAGAGCATTACCGACACACTGCTTACAAACTCCAAGGTTTCCGGTGTAACCGGTGGTCTGGCTCTGTTTTTCGGTGTTGTCATCGGTGTAACTTTGGGTATTGTCGCAGCGCTTAACAAAAACAAATGGCCGGACTATCTGGTTATGTTTATCGCGATTTTAGGTATTACCATTCCAGTATTCGTTATGGCGTCGCTGCTCCAATATCTATTTACGGTAAAATGGATGATTCTGCCGACGACCGGCTGGGGCAAACCAAAGAACCTGGTTCTTCCGGTCATCGCAATGTGCTTTGGTACCATCGCTACCTATGCACGTTACCTGAAATCCAACATGCTGGAGGTTATGGGACAGGACTACATCCTGACTGCGGAAGCAAAAGGTGTCAGCCGTTTCCATATCATCAAGGATCACGTTCTGAAGAATGCCTTCCTGCCATGTATCACCATTCTGGGTGGACAGATCTCCGGTATCTTTACAGGTTCTTTCGTTATTGAGAAAATGTTTGGTATCCCAGGTCTTGGTTTCTATTATGTATCCTCGATCAATGACCGTGACTATACCATGATTATCGGAACCACAATCTTTGCAGCAGCCCTGTTTGTTGTAGCACAGCTGCTCATCGATATTGTTTATACGCTTCTCGACCCACGAATCCGCGTAAAATAGTAAGGAGGAGAACGCATGTCTGAAGAAAAGAAAGTGACATCTGCAACGGAATGGGAGGACATTCCGGCAGAAAAGTTCCAAATTATTGGAACAGATGATTTCTCCGGCGACATCATTGCTCGTCCAAAAGTCGGCTATTGGGCAGATGCGTGGAGAAGATTTAAAGAAAATAAGATTGCTCTGATCGCTTTGATTATCCTGATTGTTCTTCTTTTCATGGTAATTTTTGGCCCAGCAATCTCTGGATATAACTTTGAACAGATGGATACTTCTGCCATCAACCAGCTTCCAAGCTCGGAGCACTGGTTTGGTACCGACTCTCTGGGTCGTGACCTGTTTGCACGTGTATGGCAGGCTGGCCGTGTTTCTCTGGCAATCGGTATCGTTGGTGCGGTTGTAGCCAGCGTTGTCGGCAGTATCTATGGCGGTATCGCTTCCTACTTCGGCGGCATTGTCGATGATATTATGATGCGTATCGTTGAGGTATTGCTGAGCATCCCTTACCTCATTATCGTTATTCTGATCTCGGTTGTTACCGATTCCAAGAGCATCGGAACCATGATGCTTGCGCTGACTCTGACCGGATGGTGCGGTATTGCTCGTCTGGTTCGTGGACAGATGCTCCAGTTAAAATCCCAGGAGTATGTTCTGGCTGCAAACGCACTGGGCGTATCTCCATTCAAAACCATCATGCGCCACATGATCCCGAACACCATTGGTATCATCATCGTAGCAATCACCTTCGATATCCCAGGTTACATCTTCTCCGAGGCATTCTTGAGCTACATCGGTCTGGGTGTTCAGCCACCGGATACCAGCTGGGGTGCTCTGGCTTCGGCAGCACAGCAGAACTTCATGTTCTATCCATATCAGCTGTTCTTCCCATCGCTGATGATCGCACTGACCATGCTGTCCTTCACTCTGCTGGGCGATGGTCTGCGTGATGCACTTGACCCGAAACTGAGAAAGTAGGAGGATACAAATGGAAAACGATAAAATCTTAGAAGTAAAAGACCTCAGCGTATCCTTTAACACTTATGCCGGTGAGGTCAAGGCTGTTCGCGGTGTCAGCTTTGAATTGAACCGCGGTGAAACACTTGCGTTTGTAGGTGAGTCCGGCTGCGGAAAAACCGTTACTGCAAAATCGATCCTTCGCCTGCTCAAACCTCCGTTTGCTGTTATCAAGGAAGGTTCGCAGATCACCTGCGACGGCAAGGATGTTCTGGCATTAAATAAGAAGGAACTGTGTGAGTTCCGCGGCGATGAAGTCAGCATGATCTTCCAGGACCCAATGACTTCTCTGAACCCGACCATGACCGTTGGCAAACAGATTATGGAGAGCCTGCGCATCCATCGCCACCTGAATAAAAAGGAAGCAAGGGAAGAAGCCATCAAAATGCTCAAGATGGTAAATATCCCAAGCCCTGAAAAACGTATCGACAACTATCCGCACGAGATGTCCGGTGGTATGCGTCAGCGTGTCATGATCGCAATGGCACTGGCCTGCAGCCCAAAGATTCTGATTGCGGACGAGCCGACTACCGCTCTGGACGTTACCATTCAGGCACAGATCATGGACCTGATGCGTGAACTGAAAGAGAAAATGAATACAGCAATCATCCTGGTTACCCACGACCTGGGTGTTGTAGCAAACTTTGCAGACCGCATTCAGGTTATGTATGCTGGTCAGGTTATGGAGCGCGGAACTGCCCGTGAGATCTTCTACGAGGCAAAACATCCGTACACCTGGGCACTGCTCAGCTCTGCACCAAAGCTTGCAAAAGAGGCAAAACAGGAGCTGTATGCGCTGAAAGGTACCCCACCGGATCTGATTCTGCCGCTTAACTGCTGCCCATTTGCATCCAGATGTGAATACTGTATGCCAATTTGTAAGGAAAAGAATCCGCTGGAAACCACCATTACCGATACACATCGTGTATCCTGCTGGCTGCAGCATCCAAAAGCACCAAAGGTAAAATCCTTCTATGACAGGGAGGCGAAATAATGGATCAGGTTATTGAAAAACTGCAGAACGCCGATAATATCCTGGAAGTAACCGACCTGTGCAAATTCTTTAAAGCAGGCCGCAAACAGGTGCTCAAGGCGGTTGACCATGTCAATATTTCGATCAAACGAGGCGAGACACTGGGTCTGGTTGGTGAGTCCGGTTGTGGTAAGACCACCTGCGGACGTACCATGATCAAGCTCTATGAGCCAACCTCGGGCAAGGTCGTTTTTGATGGTAAAGATATTTCTACCCTCAAAGGAAATGATCTTCTGGACTTCAAGAAGAACGTTCAGATTATTTTCCAGGACCCGTACGCTTCTTTGGACCCTCGTATGACCATCGGAGAGATTATTTCCGAGGGAATGGACGTCCATTTCCACATGTCTGAAAAGGAAAAGGCAGACAAGGTTGCAGACCTGCTGGGCAAGGTTGGTCTGAGCGCAGAGTATGCAAACCGTTTTGCACATGAGCTTTCCGGTGGACAGCGTCAGCGTGTCGGCATTGCCCGCGCACTGGCAGTAGAACCAAAGTTCATCGTCTGCGACGAGCCAATTTCTGCTTTGGACGTATCCATTCAGGCACAGGTAGTTAACCTTCTGATCAAATTGCAGAGAGAATTTGGACTGACCTATCTGTTCATCTCTCACGATTTGTCGATGGTAAAACATATTTCCGACCGTGTTGGCGTTATGTATCTGGGTTCGCTGGTCGAGCTGGCAAGCAACTACGATCTGTACGACAAACCGCTGCACCCATACACCCAGGCGTTGATTTCTGCTATCCCGATGGCAGACCCGGATGTGGAAGCATCCCGCGAGAGAATCAAGCTGGAAGGAGAGGTGCCAAGCCCGATCAATCCGCCCCCAGGCTGTAAATTCAGAAGCAGATGTAAATATGCGATGGATATCTGTGCAAAAGAAAAGCCAGAGCTCAAAGAGGTGGAACCAAACCACTTTGTTGCCTGCCATCTGTGCAATAAAAAATAATCTAAGATTGAGGGGCGGCTTTTTTGAAAGCCGCCCTTTTTCTTGACAGGAGGGATTCTGTGTTAACAAAACAGATGATCGAAAAGATCTTGGACTACGCGGTCAGCCATGGCGCAGATTTTGCTGAGATTTTCTGCGAGGATGTGCGCCGCAGCAATCTGACCGTTTTGGGAGAAAAGGTGCTCAATGCCTCCTCCGGCGGTGAAAAAGGCATCGGCATCCGCATGTTCCGTGGATTGGAGAGCAACTATCTGTATACCTCTGATCTGCGCGAGGAAACCATTCTGAACCTGCTCAAACAGGCATGCAGCAATCGCAGCGGCAGCTTTGAGCGTCAGCAGCTGGAACAGATGCAGCAGGTGATGCTTAATCCGATCGCCCGCGCACCGCAGACCGTCGGACTTTCGGACAAGATGGGACTGCTCAACCACGTTGTAGCAGCCGGAAAACAGGCAGATCCGCTGGTCAGCCAGGTTCGTGTCAACTATGTGGATATGGACCAGAAGGTGCTGATTGCCAACAGCGAAGGACGTTATGTCACCGATGACAGAGTCAAGACCAGACTGCATATCACCGTATTCTGTGAGGAAGGCGGCGATCGTCAGTCCAGCTATATCGGACCTGGCGCCATGAAGGGCTTTGAATTCTATGATGAAATCAACGTCGAGGACTATGTGAAAAAGGCGGCAGCCAACGCAAAGGCAATGCTTCATGCAAAGGCATGTCCAACCGGACGGATGCCGGTCATCATTGCCAACGGCTTCGGCGGTCTGTTCTTCCATGAGGCGTGCGGACATTCGCTGGAAGCTTCCAGCACCGCAAAGGACTGCTCTGAATTTTCGGGCAAGATCGGCCAGAAGGTTGCTTCGGACAAGATCACATTGATCGACGACGGCAGCATCGAAGGTCAGTGGGGATCGCTGAAGGTGGATGACGAGGGTGTTCCGACCCAGAAAAATGTGCTGATCGAAAATGGTATCCTCAAGAGCTACATGGTGGATAAGCTCA
This sequence comes from uncultured Negativibacillus sp., assembly GCF_944388365.1. Taxonomy (GTDB): domain Bacteria; phylum Bacillota; class Clostridia; order Oscillospirales; family Ruminococcaceae; genus Negativibacillus. The sequence continues at coordinate 41,617 of NZ_CALXIN010000005.1, forward strand.
ATGCCCGCCGTCTGGGCTGTCAGCCGACCGGCTCCTCTCGCCGCCAGAGCTACCGCTTTGCACCGACTTCCCGTATGACCAACACCTACATCGCACCTGGAGAAAGCACACCGGAACAGATCATCGCTGCTACCGAGCGCGGCATCTTTGTCAACAGCATCAACGCCGGTTCGGTTAATCCGGCAACAGGAGAGTTTAACTTTAACACCAGCGAAACCTTCCTGATTGAAAACGGAAAGATCACCACACCGGTCAGAAGCGCAACCCTGATCGGCACCGGTGGAGACATCCTGAAGAAGGTCGACATGGTTGGCAACAACTATGCACTGGGACAGGGATTCTGCTATGCAGCCAGCGGCGCACTGTACATCGGTGCAGGTCAGCCGATGGTTCGCGTAACCGAGATGACAGTAGGAGGAGATGAGGTATGATGAAAACAGAAAAGGAGACACTGTGCCAGCTGGTGCAGCTGCTGCAGAAGGAAGGCTTTTCGGATGTCCGGTTCTACCTCCAGCACACCAGGCGGTTTGGCGTCAATGTATTTGAAGGAAAACAGGAAAACACCGTCCGTGCAGATGACCGCGCCTACTTTGTGGAGGCGGGCAAAAACGGAAAACGCTGCTGCACCTTCTTTAACCACCTGGACGATTTGCAGGGAGTTGTAGAACAGATGCAGCTGTCCGCTCTTGCTTCGCAGGAGGAATATAATCCGACGCCGGCGATTGCTCAGCCGCAGGATTTTGCACAGTCCTGGGAGGAGCCACAGGAGCAGGTGGTTGTTGACCGCCTGATCGAGGCAGAACAGGCAGCGCGCAAGGAAACCAAGATTTCCTGCGTCGACCACTGCGGTTATCAGGAAACCTGGCAGGAGATCACACTGATGGACGAACAGGGCAACACCCTGACCGACAGCAGCCGGTCGGCGACCGTTTCGGTCAGCGTTGTTTCCAGAGAAAACGGAGATACCGAGATTGCAAACGGACAGCGCAGTGTGGCATCCCTTGCAGAGATGGACGCCGTTTCTCTGGCACAGCAGGTAGCACAGCTGGGTGCAGATCGTCTGCACTCAAAACCGATTGTATCGGGCAATTATGCAGTCATCCTCAAAAACGATGCAGCAGCAGAGCTGCTGGAAGCCTATCTGCCAGTCTTCTATGCATCCGAGCTGCAGAACCAGATGAGCGCCCTGGGCAATCAACAGGGACAGCAGGTTGCAGCGCCGGATCTGGAACTGATTGAGGACCCGCAGTATCCACAGGGAAGGGTACATCGCCACTTTGACGATGAAGGCACACCGGTCAGCCGCAAATATCTGCTGAAGGATGGAGCGTTTGTCTGTGCACTGTACAACCGCAAGAGCGCCTCCAAGGAGGAAAAATCCAGCACCGGCAACGGTTTTAAGTCGGACGTTTCCTCGGCGGTCGGCACTGGTGTCACCAATGTACTGCTTCAGAGTGCATCGGGCAGCTATTGCAGCATGGAGCAGCTTTGTGCAAAGATGAAGGATGGTCTGATCGTCACCGGTCTGGAAGGTGTATTTGCAGGCGTCAACACCATCAACGGACGTTTCTCGCTGCTGTGCAAAGGCATGGTAGTGGAGAACGGCAAGCAGGTGAAGCCGTTCTGCGAAGTTACCATCGCCGGAAGCATCGGGGATTTACTGCGCGATGTTGTTGCACTGGGCGATGATCCTGCACCGACCGCAGCCGGCAGCCAGTTTTTGCAGACACCATCTATTCTGCTCAAAAAGTTAGCTGTTTCAGGATTGTAACTTGAAAAAGTTTGTGCTATACTAAGAGTCGAGGGAAATACGCACAGAATTATAAAATTTTCTGTTGAAATTTTAGTAAATACAACTAAATTACATTGCCGCCTGGAAGGAGCGGCGTTCTGTGTGTGTTCCATAAATTCTGCTTAAATTTATCTATAGAGAAGGAGTGTAGCACATGGATATTCTGAAGAATACCGAAGAGATGGGCAAACGAATTTTTGCTGATTTGGAGAAGATCAACTTTATCCGCACCAGCACCTCTGCCGAGGAGACCAGAGCCGCAGAGATCATCCGCGACGAGCTGGCAAAAGAAGGCTTGGAGGCACATATTGAGGAATTCATGGTAGAGACCGCCGACATCAAGAAGGTTTCTCTGCATGCACTGGGCAAAGATTGGGAAGTGCAGGGCTATCGCCGTTCCGGCAGCACACCGGAAGAAGGCTTGACTGCAAAATTTGCATATGTACAGCAGGGTACTGATGTAGACCTCTACGACAAAAAAGGCATGATCGTTCTGGTCAACAACGGCAAACTCAACGAAGAAGTATACGAAAGAATGGTTCGTTACGGTGTTGCAGGTTTCCTGACCTGGAACGGAAACGTATCCGATGTTCGTGAAGATACCGATATGCCGGAGAGAGAGCTGCGCGGTTGGGCACTGCGCTATGGCAAGATTCCTGGCGGTGTTGTCCGTGCCATTGATGCAATGGAACTGGTCAAAGGTGAGCCGGAGACCGTCACCTTCACTCTGATTCAGGAAGATGTCAGCCGTGCTTCTAGGAACGTTATCCTCAACATGAAGGGTACCGACGATACTACCGAGAACATCACCTTTGGTGCGCACTATGACAGCGTTCCATACAGCCATGGTGTTTATGACAATGGCGCTGGTTCGGTCATCCTGATGGAGCTGGCACGTCATTACAAACAGAATCCTCCAAAGAGAAATCTGACCTTCTGCTGGTATGGTTCCGAAGAGGTTGGTCTGCTCGGTTCCAAAGCGTATGTAGAGGCGCATGAGGAAGAACTGAAGAATGTCCAGCTGATGATCAACGTCGACGTTGCAGGTCCTGTTCTGGGTGCTGACTGGGCTGCTATCACTGCGGATGAGTCGCTCTGCCGCTTTGTAGAGTACCTCTCCAAGGAAGTTGGCTTCTCCACCGATGTTACCCAGGAAGTTTACTCCAGTGACTCGGTTCCATTTGCAAACAAAGGCGTTCCTGCTATCAACTTCTGCCGCTTTGGCAGAAACGGTGGTGCAATGATTCATTGCCGTCACGATGTAATTGATTACCTCGATTACAGAAACTTTGGCAAGACTGCTGCCTTTGTACAGGAATTCTCCGATCACATGGTCAATGCCGTTGTTTTCCCAGTTCCAAGAAAGATGCCGGAAAACATGGTAGAAGCAGTTGACAAATACCTGCGCAAAAAGAGAGTAGACGAGAAATAATCGCAATAAAAAACCTCTGGGCATTTGCCCAGAGGTTTTTTTGCTGCACAAAATTGTTTCATATAATGACATTGACCAGACTGGAGATCAGATGGGTCAGCAGATAGATGGTAGCGGGAACCACTGCCGGCCAGTTTTTGCGCTCCAGACAGTACAGCAGCAGCGCAGCACAAGGCAGCAGACACAGTCCCAGCACCATTCCTGTGCCGGAGAAAGGGAGCAGATAGAGGGCTGCCCAAAAGCCATAATAGGCGACGCAGCACAGCGCTACCGCCAAGGTCAGGAAATTTTTTCGGGAAAGTTTCTTATGGCGGCGGTTGGATGCAAGGCAGAGGGTGACGACGGTCAGACCCAGCATGATCCAGGCGACCGTATCCAGTTCCGGTGTAGCCGTTTGAGAGAATCCGCCGCCCTCAAACAGAACGTTCTGGATAAGGGTCGGCAAAATCAGGATACCGGACAGAATCAATGCTCCAACATCAAAACCGAGTTTGTAATTCTGAAACATAGTTTTCCTCCACTGTTTAAGACGGATGGTAGGTGGACTGGCTGTTGATGGTCACCGCCACACGGTTGGGCATACAGACGGCACTCTGAGGTTCATGGTCGATCAATCCAAAGTTGATGCACAGATGATCGGGGCAGTCGGAAGAAAGAAAGTGGATCTGATGATTTATTACCTCCAGTACGACGTTGACACCGTATTCATTGAGGTCGATCTGTTGATCTTTTGTTTGAGGGAGGTTCAGCTCCATCACCGGCTGTCCGTCGATGGTGACCAGTGCATAGGAACCTGTGCTGGTTTGTCCCATCCAGAAGAAAATCCCCATCAAAACCAGTGCAGCAACAGCAATTCCCAAAAGGATTTGTTTATCCCGTTTTCCCATCCAAAATATTCTCCAATCCGTAAAAAGGTAATCTTATTATACAAAAAAGCAGGGACATCTGTCAAGATGTCCCTGCCACTTTTTGGTTATGTTGAAAGATTATGCGTTTGCTTTCCACAGACCGTGCAGATTGCAGTAAGCATAAGCAGCAACTACTTTGTCGCTCTCGGTCATCATGAATACAGCTTCCGGTTTCTGGCCTGGTTTGAGCTCTTTGCGCTGGTTGCCTTCTGCGGTTTCCAGAGCGATCCACTCGATAAAGTGTTCCTCAGCCATTGGATGTGCAACTTCACCGACGGTAACGGTCACTTTGTTGCCCTCTACCGAGATAACTGGAACGTGTTTTTCGCTTGCAGCATCAACGCTTCCTGGAACCAGTTCGGTCATCTTTTCGCCGCAGCACATAACCGGCACACCTTTGTTTTTTGCATAAGCGATGATATTTCCACAATGTTTGCATACATAAAATTTCATAATGTTATTCCTTCTTTCCTGATAGTTTAAAATATACTAATTTAGTGAATTTTCTCTTTGATTGTATTATAACCGATTTTTTTCATGTTTGCAAGGGGTAACAAAAAATTTTACATATTAAATAAAGCAAAGGAGCAGAGTTTGGAATTATTTCCAAACTCCGCTCCTCAACTTTGATTTCTCATGGATAAAAGACTCGGGATGATTAAACTTTCGCGGGCATTTTTCGAATGAGCAGCCAGCAGAAGCTAAGAATCACGGCAGTAAATACAAGGTAGATGCCGGAGACGATCCACGGATGAGCCAGCGGGAAGAAGACGATGGCATCCACATAGCTTTCATAACGCACCAGGGAGAGAAGAAGGTACATTCCACATCCGCCCATCAGGATAGAAACAATCCATTTTCCGGTTTTGTTTAAACGATAAAAACCGATGGTGATCAGGTAGCCAAGGGAAATGAACAGAAGATACTCACAGAAGTAGTAGACGGTGCCGCTCAGCAGCCGCAGAGGAACATTTTCAATCTCGATGGCGAAGATGGTGGAACCGACCGGTGTGTGAAAAAGAAAGTTCATGAGCAGCAGCAGGAGGAGATTCAAGCAGGTCATTCCAAGGCAGACCGCAGCAGCGGAAGAAAGCCATCCTTTGAACAATGTTTTGCGGGTAGAGCTAAACTGCAGGTGAAACAGAAAGTTTGCACGAAAGGTATTCATTCCACAGACGAAGATAAACCAGACAGAACTTGCTTCCAAACCGTAAATATTCATCTGTTTATCCCCGATAGAAAGGAGAGATACTCCGGAAAACACCGTAAAAATCAGAACAATGATAATATAATAAATGATAACGGCGGAACGATATTCTTTTAATTGAAGCCGAAAAGATGTGGCAGTACTCATGAAGATACCTCCTAAGATGGATTTTCGCTGCCTACCAGCTGGACAAACAGCTGCTGTAAGCTCAGACCGGTGACATCGAGGGTGTCGGGAACTGCGGTGTGCTCTCCTAAAATAGCCGCCGTTTTTAAACCGCCGACGCTGTTGGAACCGATGACCTTTTTGCCCGAGCAATAGTCATCTACCTCGGAGATGCGTCCGGAAACACAATATCCCTGTGAAAGCAGCTTTTCTGCCGATTCGTCGATGAGCACCTTTCCGTGGTCGAGAATAATGACATTCTCCAGCAGACCTTCCACCTCACCGATCAGGTGGGTGGACAGCAGAATACAGGAAGGAGCTTCGCTGTAACTTTCAATCAGCAGTTTATAAAACAGTTCGCGGTGAAAAGCATCCATCCCAAGGGTTGGTTCATCCAGGAACAAAAACGGCGTATGTGCCGAAAGGGCAAGGATTGCACGCAGTACCGACTTGTAACCGGTGGAGAGTGTGGGATACTTTTTGTTCAGACTTAGCTCAAAGCGTTTGGCATAGGCAAGGCATTGCTCCTTGTCAAAGTTGGGATAGGCACCCGCCATGAAGTCGATCAGTTTTTGTGCGGTCATCTCTCCAAAGTAGGAGTTTTCGGTGACAAAAAAGATCTGCTGCAAGGCTTTCTCGTTTTCCCAGAGATTTCTCTCATCCATGGTGATGCTGCCCTCGTTTGGTTGGATGTAGTTGGTCATCAGGCGCAGTAAGGTAGTTTTGCCGGCGCCGTTGCGACCGAGCAAACCGCAGATTTTTGGTTCCTCCAAACACAGATTGACTCTATTTAATGCGACGGTATCTCCGAATTTTCGGGTCAGATCATGACAACACAGTTTCATTGTGTAAATCCCCTTTCAATCCACTCCCGCAGTGTCTGCGGCTCAATATTCAGGCGTTTCGCTTCCTGAACCAACGGCAGTACATATTGCTGGAAAAATTCCTCCTGCCGTTTCTCTTTCAATTTTTGCAGCGCTCCCGATGCGACAAACATTCCAATCCCTCGTTTCTTGTACACAATCCCTGCGTCCACCAACAGGTTGATTCCTTTCAGTGCAGTGGCAGGATTGATTTTATAGTTGGCGGCAAGTTCCGTGATCGAAGGTATCTGTTCCTCCTCGCCATAGATGCCGGACAAGATTTCATCCTCCAATCCCTGCGATACCTGCAGAAAAATGGGTGTCTGGCTTTGAAAGTCTATCTTCAACAGGAAACCTCCTTTCGGCTGTATATTGGTTAGTTAGTTGAGTAATTAACTATGATTCCATTATAATCAGAGGAACAACGATTGTCAATAGGGAAAGGGAAAAAATTAGCTGAGAAGATGAAAGGATAACATAAAGAAACCTTTTTACAAATGGACGCAGATGTGCTATACTGATAAGACTGATGTACTTACAAATTCTGTATGGAAAGGATTGTCACCTGTTATGTTGTTGCTGTTGCTTATACCGATCATGATGATCGTCTGGGGATTATGGTGGAGAAGAAAACCGCCGAAGTATCCGACAAATCCAGACTCGTTGCTGCAAAACTTTTTCTTTATCACCTACCGCACCGACTGGGCACTGAAAAGTCAGGAGACCTGGCAGTATGCCCACATCAGCTATGGCCGCATCATTCTGCCGATTGGCATTATTGCGCTGGTGCTGTCGATTGTGGGAATCTTCCTGCTGCCGCTGTCGATCGCACCAAAGGTGCTGATTGTGATGGATATTATCTGCATCATTATTCCGTATTTCCCGATTGAGAAAAAACTCAAACAGAATTTTGACACCAAGGGAAGATGGAAAGAAGGACTGTAAGTCCAATCATAAAACAAGGCTCCCGCCATGGCGGGAGCCTTGTTTTGTTATCCTAGCAGATAGATCAGCCGTTCCAGCTGAGGATGGATCAAGCCGACTGCCGTTATCTCTCCATTCTTCGTATCCAGGCAGATGCCGAGGGAAGGGAAAAGAACGCGGCTGCCGTTTTCGACACATAGGCTGTTGGAGCAGAGTTTGACTAGCTCCATCTGTGTCGGCTCCTCGGAAAAGGGAAGCAGAAAACGGTCGGAAGCATCTGGAAAAGCGATCGAAAACAGCGGCTGACTGATGAGAAATCCGGCGGCCTGTCCATCGACATACCAGGCGGTGATCTCTCCGCCGGAAAGCTGATAGCTGGTTTTGACCATCCTGCCAAGGGAAATGTCGGAGGTTTGTTCCAAGCTGAAAAACTGCTCGATGGCCGACTGCACCTGCTGCGGTGTCATCCCAAGGTGTAGCGGACCGATTCTGCCGGACACCGGCAGAATCGGTTTTGGCGGCGTGGAAGATGCCAAACGTTCGGTGCTCCAGAGATCGGTCAGTCCCAACAGTTCCTCGTAAATCGGGTCGTAAACCCGCACAAAATTAAAGTAGAGATGGTCGTAGTCATCCGCCTGGATCGTGTTGTTCTCCGTTTCAGAAAGGTCGAAAGCCATTTCCCGCCAGAGACTGACGCCAAGCTGCGGGAAGGTATATTGGGTGGCGTCCTGCCACTCCATGCTGTCATAGAAGCAGCAGTTTTGTTCATTGAGGGCGGCGATCAGCGCAGCTGCCTTGGTGGTAAAAACAGGCAGGTCCAACAGGACCACATCATAACAAAGGGCGATATTTTTGTCCACCGAAATGCAGACGCATCGCTGCTTCTGGTCAAAATAGAGGAGCAAAATAGCCGCTGAATCCTTCAAAAAGTAGCGGATACAGGAGCCTTGTTCATACCCATCCCAATCTTCGGGGATCATCTCAAACGATTCCGGCAGAGCGGAGAGAATGTGCTCGATTTCGTCCGGTGTCATTCCAAGCGAAAGCGGACCGATGCTGCCTTTGGTGACGGTCCATCTGTTCATACGACATCCTCCTTTCAGATTTTTGAAAGCAGCATCCGGCAATAAAAACTGGATACTCTGTAGGAATTTACAAAAACGCCTTCCTTTTTTTGGAGAAGAAAGCAATGGAAAGGATTCCTTTTCCTGTGCTATCCTAAACAAAAGGAGGGATACAATGATTAGAAAAGAAGTGACATCCCGAGATGCAAAGGTGGAGATCCTGCTGACTGCCATCTGGCTGGCAGCTTCGTTTTTCCTGTGTGATGGCTGGGCCGCGGCCATTTGTCTGGCGGGTGTGGCAGTTATCGGGTTTCGTTGGATGCGTCACCGCGGTGTTCTGGTGCGGGAATTGCTGCTGGGCATCGTCCTGATGGTCACGGCAGTGCTGCTGTTAGTAAATGGTATTCGGCAGATGGCGCCGACCCACTATTTTGGAGAGATGTGCGACCATCTGTTTGCAAATCCGCAGCTATATCGCGCAATCGACCAGCAGCAAAACGATGTCACCGACGTGTTTGCAGAAAAGTATCGTTCCACCTACGAGCAGGGAGACGAGGATGCCCTACGGGAAGCATTTTTGCAGGAGCTGTCCGCCATCAGTTGGGTGGAGGAAAACAAACAGGAGGAGCAGGCAACAATCCGAACCGACTATCAAATCCATGTTTATCTGTTCGATCGTATCGAGGAGATCGACAGGTGCTTTGAGCAGTTTTATGTGATGGAAGGCAGCATGGTGCAGGATGTAAAGACAAGGGAAGTGCTGGAGTACGAAAACCCACGCTTTCATCCGACAGAATTTTATGGACAAAATGGGCTGGAAGGGATGCCGTATGGCATTTCCCTCGGTGCAGAGCCGTCAGAAGATGGCAAGGAGCTGGAAATTTGCAGCAGCATTTCGATGCTGCTCAGCCGTTCCAAGCTGCCGCAGCTGATGCAGATGACTGAAGAATACAAAGCAGTGACCAAAATATAGATGGAAACAGAGAAGCCTGAATTTCAGGCTTCTCTGTTTTGCTGCTAGAACAGATTAAAGTCCAGTTTGTCCGAAAGGTATTCCAGAATCTTGATGCCGCCGATACTGTTGCCTTTTTCATCCAGGGCAGGACCGAAGACACCGATGCCCATGCGGTCGACCAGTGCAGCTGCAATACCGCCGCCTACGCCGCTCTTGGCAGGGAAGCCGACGCTCATCGCAAACTCACCCGAGCCGTCGTACATGCCGCAGGTCAGCATCAGTGCGCGGATGGCTTTGGCGCTCTTAGGCGGGATGAGTGTCTCGCCGGTGGTCGGACAGGTGCCGTGGTTTGCAAGTACGGCGCTCATCTGGGCGATGTCCACGGCGGTAACATTGACCGAGCACATCTTGAAGTAGAAGTCCAGACATTCCTCCACGTTGCCCTCCAGGATGCCGGAAGCTTTCAGGTAATAGGCAAGCGCACGGTTGCGGTCGCCGGTTGCTTTTTCGGAGAGATAGACTGCCTCGTTGAGCTGGATGTCCTCGTTGCCGCAGAGCATGCGGATGAATTTTAAGAAGCGCTCGAACTTTTCGTCCGAGTCCTTGCCGTCGATGCAGCTGGCTACCGTGATGGCGCCGGCATTGATAAATGGGTTGAAAGGTTTGGTTTTGGTTTCCAGCTTGATAATCGAGTTAAAAGGATCGCCGGTTGGTTCCACACCCACTTTGTCATGGAACAGATAATCAGCACCGCGGTCGCTGATTGCCAGAATCAGCGAAGCCAGTTTGGAGATACTCTGGATGGTGAAGGGAACGCGGGTATCGCCGCACTCCATGATGGTTCCGTCCAAACCGACCACACAGACACCCAGATGGTATTTGTTGACTCGTGCCAATTCAGGGATGTATTCGGCGGTTTTTCCAAATTTAATAAAACATTCGCCGTATTTGACGGCGTCCTGCAAACATTCCTGTGTTAACATGTCCGATCTTCCTTTCGGGGTAAATTTTGTTGAGGTCAAGAATATTGTACAACAGATTACACAGGATGCAAGAGGTATTTTTTGTTTTTAGAAAATAATTTTTATGAGAGATATAAAATGAAAATGGCGACAAATTTACCGAGCATGCAGCAAATTGTTTTGCTGATGACACTGAAAAAATAAAGGAGTAGAAAAGGAGAGGTGGCAGCATGAAAAACAAATGGAGAGTTCTGATTTTGATAGCTGTGATGCTGATTGCTGTGCTGATGCTGGGATGGTATCGGGCAGGACGAAGGCCGTTTCGCAATTTAAAAGCGGAGGAGATTGCCAGCGCTTCTATGGAGATCATGCCGCCCGATCAGGAGGTCGTGGTGGAGGACCTCGATGAGCTGGTTTCCCATTTGCAGCAGCTGGTCATCTACCGGCAGGACCAGACTTACTCGGAATATGCCGGTCAGGCGGTAGTCATTACCCTGGAAATGAAGGACGGCAGCAGGATAGAGATTGTGGAATACAATCCGTTTGTGATCATCGACGGCGTCGGTTACCGATGTAAATATGAACCCAGTGAGCAGCTTAATCGTTATGCAAATCAGTTGATGCGAGAAGCACAATTAGAAAATAAAAAAGAAAGGACACTGTGCAACAACAGTGTCCTTTCTGCTATAAAAATGACGAGTCTGCGCAGGTTGTCCGTCTAAGGTGGCAGGTGTATTTATTCTTGGTTGACGGTTTAGCCTGCGCAGAAGTGGTAAGGTGTTGGCTTAGCCTTCAACAGCAGCAGTTTTTGCGCTCAGATCTTCGCACAGGTTCAGTTTGGAGAACTCTGGGTTGGATGGCAGCGTCAGCGAGAACTCGGAGATTGGATTGAGCTTGAAGGTAAAGTTGTTGGTCGACAGTCCCAAAACATGACCGCCCTTGCTCTTGTCTCCGCTCAGGAAATGGAAGTGCCATCCTGGGAGGTTGATGCCTTCTACATAGGCTGGGCAATATACAGCGATCAGACTGCCGGTGACATGCTCATAATGGAATTCTCTCTGTTTGCTGGCAGCTTCGGACAGTGTCGGATATGGTTTCTGACATGCAAAGCAGCTGCGGACGTGCATGGTGGTAAATTCGCCCTGACCTTTGAGCAGATAGAAGATGTTCTGATTGTCTTTGACGTAAGGCTCCAGTTCTTTTCTGAGCTGGTCGAGCGATTCAATATTCGAGAAGGTATGCTCCGGTACGTTTCTGTCAAATTCAGCGACGGTTCCGAATGCAACGCCATCTTCCGGTTTCATCTGGGTGACGGTACCTTCTGCGGTAGCGCGGTAAGCAACGCCGTCCTCAAAGATTGCCTCACCGTCCAGACCGGTATAAGTACCAATACCGGTGTCTGCATGGTGCAAAAATTCTTTTACAGTAGTGGTCTGGTCAAAATTGCCCAGCATCAGAGCGTTTAAAGTAGAAGCTTGAATCAGTGTTTTCATAAGAACACAACCTTTCTTTTTGCTAAATGTTATATCGTAAATCCATAGGATAGAGGCTTACAAATTTTATCGAACTTCGTTTGCCGGATGGCGCTGGAGATCCCATTTGACGAAGAATGGCGCCAAAATATTGGTGACGGCCAGAACAAATGCCAGAATAGCAACCGAGCTGGAAACGTATGGCTGCAAAGCTTCGTTGGAAGCGGCTGCCATGGATGGGATGCTCAGTGCAACACCTGCCAGGGATGCAGAGGCAAAGGAGACATAACCTGGACGTTTCAGGACGTAGCGCTCAACCAGGCAGGAAGGAACAATGGTGATGATGAAGTAGAGAACACTCATCAGGATGCCCTGTGGCAGCATTTTAACAGCGTCTACCAGATTGATCGTCGAACCAAATTCAAAGCCCAAAAATGGGAGGATAATCGCATTGCCGCCGGCGAAAACTTTGCGGATATCTTCATCCAGGTTGCCGAGGAGCATACCTAAGATAAATGGAATCAGCAGAGAGATAATCTGGATAACCTGCGGCATACCAAATCCGGAAGTTCCAAAGAAGCCCAGGAACAGCAATGGGAGCAAAGGCATCGAACAGATCAGCATGATACCGAAGCTTGCCTTATCTGCTTTGTCACCAAATGGCTGAATGATGCCCATGTACAGCGCTGCATTGGCGCTCGAAACGGCGCAGACAAATGCCAGGAAGGAGATTCCAAAGATGCCGTCGTAGCCGAATGCCAGGAAGTACAGCGCACTGAGCACGTAAGCGACGATCAGTCGTGTTGCGATCAGGAGGACACCGCGATGAAGAGCATCCTTCATATCACTCAGCTTCAGGGAAGTACCTGTGCAGAAAAGCATCAAACCAATCAGAAGCATCTGACCGCTGGAAGAGAACATATCCTTCATAGGATTGCCCAAAGTTTCCCACAGATTGAAATGCAGAAAGCCTTCGCAGATAGTTGTGATGATTGCACCAATAATCAATGGGACAAACATTGTGCCTGCCGGAACTTTTTGCAATGATTTCCAAATTTGAACGTTATGTTTTTCGTTCATACCAACACCTTCTTCATTTGTTGTCTGATTTCTTTTGTTTGCGACTTTATTATACAGTTTTGATCTTGCTTTTTCACGAATTTCAATCTATAATTTGAAAAGATTTTTTGTGCTCATAGCACAAGTAATGTCCGGTGAAGAGGTGTTGAAGATGGATATTAAAAGCTTGGTGGATACATTTTTTGAGACAGATAATTTAAAAGAGCTGCTGGAACAAGCGGGAAGAATGTTAGATTGTCCTTTGCTGGTGGTGGATGATGCCTTTCGGATTGCGGCCAGCTACTGGCCAAACTCCTTTCAGGACGAGTTGTTTTTTGGAGCACTGCGCAGGGGAGAGATCACCTATGAGGCGATTTTGGCAATTAGTCAAAGCGAACAGATTGCACAGGGGCAATCTGTTCGCATGGAGGTGCAGGACACGCCCTATCCGAGATGTTTTGCACCGTTGATCAGCAGCAATATCCACATTGGTTATCTGATCTATGTGGATTGGAAGAATGAATTGCACCAGACGCCGGATGAGCAGCTGCACATGCTTCAGATGATTTTGGCAAAGCAGCTTTTGTCCGAGTCCAGCCGCAACCATATCCTCTCCAGCACCTCCGAGGAGATTCTGGTGCGGCTGCTGCAGGGAGAGTTTCCCAGTGAATCAATCTTTCAGCTGCAAATCACCTCGTCCTATCTGGCACACTACAAACCGCACCGTTTGGCGGTGGTCGATTTGGGCTTGTATAGAAACCTCCATTTTGGACAGGATACCTTAAAAAATGAGCTGCGCTATATCTTTTATGCATGCCACCCTTTCTTTTATCAGAAGCAGCTATTGTTTTTTCTGACGGCGGAGCATGATTCCACATTGTTATTTAGCTTTAGTCAGAAATTTCAGCTGCGCATTTCTATTTCTGGACCTTTGGACAGCCTGTATCATCTGCCGCAGGCCTATCAGACCGCACAAAAAGCGCTGGACTATATGCTGACGCAGTCCAATCAGCCGTTTGTCATCTGGGCCCCAAGGCTGTATCAGCGCATACTGCTTGAACAGATTCAACCGCAATATGCATTGTGTCATCCAGGTGTTTCTGCGTTGTCTGCGTATGATGAAAAAAATCACACCCAGTACTGTCTGACGCTCTATACGTATTTGATCTGTCATCACTCTTTACAACAGACCTGTGACCGTTTGTTTCTGCATCGAAATACGGCACTGTATCGCATCCGAAAGATACGGGAGCAGTTTCAGATTCCTTTGGATGATCCCGATCAGACACTGTATCTGCTGATTTCAGCTTCGATGGTTTTGCTGCAGGAGGGAGAGGAACAGCTCTTTTCTTCCGATTTGGATCAGCCGCTGTAACAGATAAAGAAAAAAACCGCTCCTGTCCAAGCGGACAGGAGCGGTTATAGTTTTCAGGTCAAACTTAGATGAGTGCCAGGGTATCTCTAGCGATTGCAAGCTCTTCGTTGGTTGGGATAACCATAACTTTAACCTTGGAATCAGCGGTGGAGATAACTTTGTTCTCGCCTCTGGTGTGGTTAGCTTCTTTGTCGATCTTAACACCGAGGTAGCCCCAGTATTTCTCGCAGAGTTCTTCACGAATCTCAACATCGTTTTCGCCAACACCAGCGGTGAATGCGATAGCGTCAACACCGTTCATAGCAGCGGTGTATGCACCAACGTATTTTGCAATGCGGTAGGTGTAAGCATCCAGAGTAACTTTAGCCAGGTGGTGACCTTCTTCAGCAGCTTTGGTGATATCTCTGCAGTCGGAGGACAGGCCGCCGCTCATGCCGAGCAGACCGGATTTCTTATTGAGCATGTTGAGAACTTCATCAACGGATTTGTTCTCTTTGTTGCAGATGTACTGAACAACAGCTGGGTCCAGGTCACCGGAACGGGTACCCATGATCAGACCTTCCAGAGGGGTCAGGCCCATGGAGGTGTCTACACATTTGCCGCCGATGGAAGCGGAAACGGAAGCACCGTTACCGATGTGGCAAACGATAACCTTTGCATCAGCTGGGAGGTTACCGAATTTGATAGCTTCTTTGGAAACGAAGCCATGGCTGGTACCGTGGAAGCCGTAACGACGGATGCCGTATTTCTCGAAATATTCATGTGGGATTGCATACAGATAGGATTTCTCATCCATACCCATACCGAAGGTGGTGTCGAATACAGCAACGTTTGGTTTGCCTGGGCAAACTTTTTCGCAAGCTTCGATACCCATCAGGTTAGCTGGGTTGTGGAGAGGACCGAGGTCGAAGCACTCACGGATAGCAGCTTTTACATCCTCGTTAACAACGATGGATTTGGTGAATTTTGTGCCGCCGTGGAGTACGCGGTGACCGATTGCGTTGATTTCGTCAACGGAAGCGATTACGCCGTGATCTTTGTCGGTCAGAGCGTCCAGAACGAGCTGTACTGCTACAGAGTGGTCTGGCATTGGAGTTTCAACAACATAGTTGTCTTTGCCTGGAACTTTGTGGGTCAGAACAGAACCGTCGATGCCAATTCTTTCGCACAGACCCTTGGTCAGAACGTGCTCATTTTCCATATCAATCAGCTGATATTTCAGAGAAGAGCTTCCGCAGTTTAAAACAAGAATTTTCATATCAAATTCCTCCCATAGATTTTTAAAGCCATCTGCTCCCAAACAGGGAACAGAGGCAGATTGACACTCCTATACACTTACTATATTATTATATCTGGGACAACTTTTCAAGAGAAAAACTGCGATTTTTGACGTAAAAGCCCATCCTTTTTCAAAAAGAGCGGGAGAGATTGACTTTTTCGCCAAAAATCAGCTGAAATTTCTGTAAAATGCTTAAAAACAGGTGGTGAAGCAAGAGAATGAAAACAGCTGCGATCATTGCAGAATATAACCCTTTCCACAAGGGACACCGCTGGCAGATCGAAGAGCTGCGGGCGCAGGGAATGACCCATATTGCCGTGGTGATGAGTCCGGATTTTACCCAGCGCGGGACACCGGCGATTTTTCCCAAGAGGGTGCGGGCAGCGGCAGCGCTGCAAAACGGAGCGGACCTGATTGTGGAGCTGCCGGTCTGCTACGCCGCTGCCAGTGCTCAGCGATTTGCATTTGGCGGAGTACAGACGGTGTGTGCGATGGGATGCGTGGATGTTCTGGCGTTTGGCGCGGAGGATGCCGAGCTGCCGCTGCTGCAGCAGGCGGCGGATGCGTTGGAAGATCCAGAGGTGCAGCAGCAACTGCGTGCACAGCTGGCAAACGGAATCACCTTTGCAAAAGCAAGAGAGCTTGCCATCAGGGAAGTTTTGGGACAGCAGGTGTCTGATGTGCTTCAAAAACCAAACAACATCCTTGCGGTGGAATATCTGGCACAGCTTCCCAGGGAAGGCAGCCCAAAACCGCTGCCGCTTGTCCGCATTGGGAATGCGCACGACGGTGCGCCCAAACAGGGTTTTGCATCGGCAAGCCATATCCGCAGTTTGATCCTCGGCGGAAACTGGGAGGAAGCAAAGGAGTATCTGCCGTCCTCGACCTGGGAACTCTATCAGCAGGCGATGCAGAGCGGACAGACTGCCTCGATGCAGACAGGAGAGCGTGCCGTGCTGTCTGTCCTGCGCAGGATGAACAGGGAGCAGATGGCGGCGCTGCCGGATGTATCGGAGGGAATCGAAAACCGGCTGTATCAGGCGGCGCGAACTGCCTGTTCGCTGGAAGAATTGTACGAGCAGATCAAAACCAAGCGTTATCCGCTTTCGCGGGTGCGCCGGCTGGTGCTGTCCGCCTTTTTGGGAATACCGCAGGATGCAGCATGGCAGGCTCCGGCCTACCTGCGGGTGTTGGGAATGAATGAGCGCGGCAAGGAAATTTTATCCAACATGAAGCGAACGGCGACCTTGCCGGTTTCAACCAGTCTGGCAAAGTTGGGAAAGGTTTCTCCACAGGCAGCCCAGATGGCAGCATTGGAGGCAGACTGTGCCGATCAGTACCGGATATTTACAAAACAAATTTTCCCCTGCGGCAGCGATTATGCCGAATTTTGTAGGGGATAAAAATTGATAGGGTCGTGCGGAAGCATCGAAACAGCACCCTGTCCCGAACGATTTTATGGATGATTGTTAAGTGTCACAGGGGCGTTATTTGTGAACAGCACAGGATAGTCCGGCTTAGCGCCGAAGGCGAACAGTGTCCAGCTTCAAGCTGGTTTGAAAAAAGCTCGAGCAAAAACTTTATTTTTTCTG
>NZ_CALXIN010000006.1 GCF_944388365.1 uncultured Negativibacillus sp.
TCTTCAATAAAAGGATTCCTTGATACCTACGCTATAACAACAACGCGGGCAGTTCCTCTCAAGAGGAACCGCCCGCGTTTTCTTTTATTTTTCACTTAGGAATACAGCGACTGTCCGTCGGGCATCTGCTCACGTTTGCGCAGGATGCGCCCAATCAGCGACAGGAATATCGCTGTGCTGAACAATCCGCAGAAGATGTCCACGATTGGCTCGGCATAGAACGCTGCCGTCGCACCAAAGTAGGCCGGAATCAGCAATGTCAGCACCAGGAACGCAACCTTACGGAACACCGACAAGGATACCGACACCCTGACAATGCCCAGTGCCGTCAATCCATCTACGAACGCATACTGCAGCGCCAGCGGAATAATGCCGAAGGTAAAGACCTTGATGGCCCAGACCGAAAGCTGAATGTACTGTTCGTTCTGTGTGAACAAGCGAACAAAGACGCTCGACACCGTCTGTGAGATGATGAACATAATCAGGCAGAACAGAAATGCCAGCTTGACAATCTCCTTCTCGCCTTTGCGGATGCGGTCGGTGTTTTTGGCGCCGTAGTTAAAGCTCAAAATCGGCTGGGTACCACTGGTGATGCCACCCAGAGGCAGGGTGACAATCTGCATATAGCTCTGGACAATGGTCGCACAGGCGATGAGCATATCGCCGCTGCCATTTTCACCGTAGCGCTGCAGCACGGTATTGAGCGCGATAATCAGCACGCTGTCGCCGGCGATGATGATGAACGGGCAGAAGCCGAAGGTCAGCACCCGCAGCATCACCCTGGCAGAATAACCACCCAGCGTGATTCGAACATGGGCACGGTATCCAAACAAAAACCATAGGACAAACGCACAGGAACAAGCCTGCGAAAGAACCGTTGCAACCGCTGCACCGCGGACACCCATGCCCAGCACAAAAATAAAGATCGGGTCGAGCACAATATTCATCACTGCACCGATGATGGTGGTCAGCATCGCCTCATTGGCAAAGCCCTGACAGGTGATAAACTGGTTAAGGCCCGCCGTCAGAATGGCAAAGACCGTACCTGTCACATAAAAGGTCAAATAATCGTAGGCATAAGGGAAGGTTTGTTCGCTTGCTCCGAAGAACATCAGCATCGGCTCTCGAAAGGCAATCGCTGCACCGGTCAGCATCGCTGACAATCCCAGCAGCATGACAAAGCAGTTTGCCAGTATCTTTTCTGCACCTTCCTGGTTTTCCTCTCCCATACGAATCGCCATCAGCGGCGCACCGCCGATACCTACCAGAAAGGCAAAGGAGGAGATCAGCGTCACGATCGGTCCGCACACACCGGCACCTGCCAGAGCAACTTCTCCTACCTCAGGGATGTTTCCTATGTACATACGGTCAACAATGCTGTACAGCACATTGACAAACTGCGCCAGCATCGAGGGGATTGCAAGTCTCCTGACCAGCTGCTTGATATCGTCCTTACCAAGGTCGTTTTGTTTGCGCAATGTTCTTCCTCCTTTTTCGGGGCAAAATATTTTCACCGCAGGATATCCTGCCCTTTTTCACACGGGATATAGTTTACTCCTGTCTTATTTTCATGTCAACGATTTTTTTGCCATAAAAAATGCTCTGCTTTACTTTCGTTGAAAAATACAAAAGCAGCATTCCTGATGAAGTTTTTCCGTCGACTTTGTCAACATCGGTCGAGTGATCCAAGGATACAAAAAAGAGGAAAGGACAAACCCTTTCCTCTTTTTATTGTAATTTTCCTTTTATGCCATGTGGCGGGATTTATCTGCACAGGCCCGCATTGCTTCGATGATTGCGCTGCGGAATCCCTTTTCCTCCAGCACACGGACTGCCTCAATGGTGGTTCCTGCCGGCGAGCAAACAGCGTCTTTGAGCTCGCCCGGGTGTTTGCCGGTTTCCAGCACCATCTTTGCGGAACCTGCTACCGCCTGTGCTGCAAACTGATAGGCTTTGGCGCGCGGCATTCCATCCATCACGGCAGCATCCGCCATCGCTTCGATCATCATATATACGTACGCCGGTGCACTGCCCGAAGCGGAAACCACTGCATCCATCATATATTCTTTGATGACCTCCACCATGCCACAGCTTCTCAGCAGCTTTTTGATCCAGTCCAGCTCTGCCGTGGTGATGTTTTTATTCGGGCAAACTGCGGTCATTCCTTCTCCGATCAATGCCGGTGTATTTGGCATCGCGCGGACGATCTTCTGTCCTTTTGCAAACAAGCTCGCCAGTTTTTCCAGGGTAAAACCAGGAGCGATGGTCAGCACAATGGTATCTCTGGAGATGATCGGACGAATTTCCTCGATGACCTCCTGATAAAATTGCGGCTTGACCGACAGCACGATAATTTCACTTTCAGTGGCGACCTTCTTGTTGTCGCTGGTGGTTTCAATTCCAAACTTCTGTTCTGCATTCTTTCTGGCTGCTTCCATAATCTCCGCCGCCACGATTTCCTCTTTCTTCAGCAGTTTGGAAGAGATGATGCCTCCGATAATCGCCCCTGCCATATTACCGCATCCGATAAATCCAATTTTCTTCATGATTTTCCCCCATCTGTTCTACAATATTCTCTAGTATTTATTTTATGGCTTGATTGCCTTTGTCGCATAAAAGGTTGGCACATTCATTTCGTGCAAAAACCCTGTTCCGTTGGTGTCCTGATAGATTCCCTGCAGCAGGAATCCCGCTTCCAGCTGTCCGCCGATCTGTTCCTCGATCGTGTGGGAAAACTGAAATCCATCGTCGTGCTCGACACAATCTTCATACTGTTCCTGATTCTGCAACGGATCAAACGGCAGCGCGTAATGAATGGTGGTCTCATCATCGCCGGCAAACAGGTAGTTAAATCCGTTGTCGAAACCGGCAAGCAGGATGCCGCCTTTTTTTAATACGCGGAAGCACTCCTTCCAAATCGGTCTGACTTCCCTGACATAACAGTTGGACACCGGATGAAAGATCTGGTCGAAGCTCTCATCTGCAAATG
Source organism: uncultured Negativibacillus sp. (assembly GCF_944388365.1). Taxonomy (GTDB): domain Bacteria; phylum Bacillota; class Clostridia; order Oscillospirales; family Ruminococcaceae; genus Negativibacillus. Next base: position 2,990 of record NZ_CALXIN010000006.1, read on the forward strand.
GAAGCGGCTTCGTCATATCTGCCCGCACCGTGGTGATGTGGTACCCTTCCCGTTGTGCCACCAGTTTTTCCTTGTTGAGCTGTTCCTGCGAGTAGTCCAGTACGGTACATTCTGCTCCCAGTGCTGTAAAGATGGGCATCTGCTGACCTCCGCCGCTGGCAAGTCCCAGAATTTTTGCTCCCTGCATCGGACAAAACCAATCCTTCGGAACCGGCTTGGTCGGTGTCAGCAGCACCGACCATTCGCCCTGTTTTGCCTTTTCCCAGGTGGCATGGTCGATCTCCTGTCCCCACTCCCAGCCTTCTTTGACCCATTGGTCAATCGTTTTGGAATTGTGTTCTGTATAGTTTGACTCCATCTATCCGTTCCCCTGTTCATAATTTCATTTTAAAGAAATATTTATGTTATAAATTCATTTTTATTGCATACATTCTTTCTGTTTCCTATTATACTATAAATTCTATCTACAGGGCAACCGTAAATTTGTGAAATAATAGACAAAAAAGCTGGTGGAAAACGTTGGATTTGATATTTTCCAATCAGCGATGAGGTGCTAAAGATTTTTGAACAACAAAAAAGCGACTTGTTTTTCAACAAGTCGCTTTTTTCTGGTGACCTATCGGAGACTCGAACTCCGGACACCCTGATTAAAAGTCAGGTGCTCTACCGACTGAGCTAATAAGTCTGGTGGGAACTACAGGGCTCGAACCTGTGACCCTCTGCTTGTAAGGCAGATGCTCTCCCAGCTGAGCTAAGCTCCCATTTTTGTGTCGTACCGTGACAACGTTTTATATTATACTATGCCTCATTTTATTTGTCAAGCATTTTTTACATATTTTTTCTCTAAATTTTATAAAAAGAACGCCGGACAAAAAGTCCGGCGTTTCTTATCGGTGATTTTGTTTATTTGCCATAGCTTGTGCTGGAGAGAGTTGGGTAGTTCATCGACGCATCTACGCGGCGGCTGTCGTTCTTAACAGTGCCGGTCATGAAGTAATCGTAGATGAGGTAGCTCTTGGTGCTGTCTCCTTTGACCTGTGGGTCATCCCAGTCGGTGTCGACCTGATACCATTTGCCGTTGAGTTTCACATAGTTCCATGCATGGGAGCCGGTATCGCCCACATTGTTGGTTGCCTGACCAACGACGATCAGACAATCAATTCCCTTCTGGTCGCAGGCATACTTAAATGCTTTTGCATAACCGTCGCAAACTGCCTGACCTTCTACCAGCGGGCCAACTGCCTGATGCTGGTTGTGGGTTGCATTCTCAGGGTTTGCAGGATACTTGGTATTGCTGATGATGGTATCGTGAATGTTTTTAATCAGCTCATAGCCGGAACCAGTCATCTTTGCCACAGCATTGTTCATCTTGGTGGTGGTGTTTTTGATTGCAGTGGTATTGATGGTGGAAGCGGACAGCCCGTCCTTGCTTGCTGTACCATAGCCTGCTGCCGGACGTGGATAGAAGGTGATGGTGCTCAGATCAGCGCTGACAGCGATGTTCTGCATGGTATCCAGCCAGAACAGCTCTGGATGCTCGTCCAGAATCATCTGGAAAGAAAGTTTGAACGCAGCCTCAATCTGGTCATAGGTATAGCCTTTGACACTGATGGTAATTTTGTTTTTGTACGAACGCAGTCCGTTGACAAAGGCGTTGTGCATTGCCAGCGCCAGTTTATCGTTTTTCAGCTGTGTCTGGCAAAAATCATATGCTTCATCAGACGAGGTTGTCGTTGTAGTTGTTGTGGTGGTGGTTGTCGAAGATGTTGTTTTGTCCGAGGTTGTGGAGCTCTTTTTGCCACTGAGTGTGAGCGACGCTGCGGAACCTGCAACTGTCATGCTCAAAACCATTGCCATAGCAAGAGCAGCGGAAAGAATTTTCTTGAACATAAGTTTCCTCCTGAATCGAATTTTCATAATGGTTCCATTATCACAAACAATGAAAACCTTGAATTGTCCTTATTATAACGCAGATTTTGGACCTCGTAAAGACAATTTTTGTAAATATTTTTATTTTTGTCTGAGATTTTCCTCATTTTCCTGCATTTCCTTCCAGATGGTCCAGGAATAGTAATAAATGAGAATCGTGGCTAAAATCATACTCAACAGCAGTACAAGTACACAGACAAAATCCGACAAAAACACTGCTGCAACAGCCCCAATCAATCCGGCTGTAATGTAGGCATATCCAGCAAAGCGCTGTGTATGTGCCCAGACATTCTCATCCGAAAGCGCATAGCGCGTGCGGAATCCGTGCTTTCTTTTAAGCCTGTATTCCCACGAAACTTTCGGCAGATAATTTCCTGTCACGATAATCACAAGGGACATCAGTCCACAAACCACTCTTCCAAAAGAAATATCCAAAATATTGACTTGAGGATGGACTGTCACATACAAAATCATCGGCTGGATAATATTGAAGATAACCAATGTCAGCAATCCTCCCGCCCGAAACCCTTTGGGCTGTCTGCCAAAGGACTCCTTGAGCAGCAGACTTCCCACTAAAATAACAACCACGGATGGTATCAACAGCTCATACCTGCTTCCGTATCGGTCCGGTGTTCCACCGATGCCCCAGTGCACTGCCACTGTATCCGGCAGGAATGGGAGCAGAACCAGAACCTCCAGCATCGGAATCAACATTAGAAGCACGACCGCTACTCTCCAAAAACGAATATTTTTGATTGTCCTTTCGTTTGTATTTTTCATCATAATCCCTCTTTTCCAGACAGTGAAAAATCTTTTGATTATGGATTTTCCTTTTCATCATCCTTGTCATCCTGATGGGAAAACTGTGCAATCCACATCATGATTTCCTCAAACACGCTGGTATTCAGCTGATAATAAATGTAGTTTTTCTTTTTTTCTTCCACAATCAGTTCCGCTTTTTTCAGTTGAGACAGATGATAGGAAACGGTCGCTCCTGTCATATCAAAATGTGCTCCAATCTCTCCCGCGGACATTTTTCCTTTTCGTAAAAGCAGCAGAATCTCTCTCCTTACCGGATCGGAAAGAGCTTTGAACGTTTCTGCCAATCCCACAATCCTCACTCCCTTAAAAAGTATTTAGAAAATTTTCTAAATAGATTATAGCATCGCAACATAGAAAAAGCAACACCTATTTAGAAAAAAATCTAAATAGGTGTTGCTTTCAATCAAAATCTGTATCAGCTCATCTTAATGTCCAGATAGGCTTTGACGATCTGCATACATTTTTCCCAGCCCAGTGTAGCACTGTCCAGACACAGATCGTAGTTATCCGCATCCTTCCAGTCGCGGCCGGCAAAGTAACGATAGTAGTCGCCGCGGCGCTTATCGACCTTGCGGACAAATTTTTCTGCTTCCGCCTGATCCAGGTTGCGGATCTCCATGGTGGTCTTGACGCAGTTTTCAAACGGTGCATGAACATAGACCTTCAGCACATTCGGACGATCCTTCAGCACAAAATCTGCACAGCGTCCGATGATGACGCAAGACTCCTTGTCTGCCAGCATCTTGATGATCTTTGCCTGATAGTTAAACAGGTTCTGCTCCGAAACAAAGTTTTTGCTTCCTGGCGGAATCAGCTCGTCGGTGTAAACGCTCTTGGAGGGTTTGAAAAAGATGGGACGCTTGAGCTGTTCGTCCGACTCTGCAAACAGCTGCTCGCTGATTCCGCTGTCATCCGACGCCATGCGCAGAATCTCCATGTCGTAGCATGGGATTCCCAGATGGTCAGCCAGCATCTTTCCGATGGTTTTTCCGCCGCTTCCGTATTCTCTGGCGATGGTAATAACGTAATTTTCCATGCAATACCGCCCTTTCATATTATCACTCTAAAGTGCTAAATCGCACTTTCCGTTTATTATAAAACGAATCCCTCCGAATTTCAAGTGATATTGCCGATTCTGACAAAACTTAGATGGCGTAGATTTTGTCTCGACCTGGATAGAGGTAGGTCAGCACGCCGTCCTCGGTGAAGGCGACCGTTTCCTCAGCACAGAAGCGCACCTTCTGTCCGCCCCACATAGCAATGTTGCTCTGTGTATTCAGTTCCAGTGCATAACAGGTGTTTTTGTGCAGCGGGACATCGCCGTAGGCGCCGATGCCGTTCTGCATATCCCACAGTCCGACGACCGTGCCCGCACTGTGTCCAAAGAAACCGATCGGATGGCAGTAGAGCGAAGCCTCGATGCCCTCCTCTTTGGCGCGGTCCAGGCTGTATTTCAGAATTTCATTGCCGGTGCGTCCGGTCAGATGCTCCTGTGCAACAATGTCCTGGAAACGGCTGGTGCGGGCAAAGCCCTGCTGCAGCTCCTGCGGGACCTCGGTCTCGCCTTCGCGCAGCACATAGCCCAGACGCTGGCTGTCCGAGCACAGGCCAAAGTAGCAGATGCCGACGTCGTAGTGCAGCAGGTCGCCGTGGCGGATGATCTCTCCGCAGCTGCCCAGACCTTCCAGTCCCTGACGCTGTACATCAACATGAGGACTGAACCAAAAGCGCAGGCCCAGACGGTTGATCTCCTGTGCAATCCATTCCTCCACCTCAGTGGTCGTGGTGACACCTGGAACGATTACGCTGCGGGAGAATGCCTCCTCACAGATGTCCATTGCCAGACCGTAGATGGTGCGATAGCGGGAAAGCTCCTCCTCGGTGCGCGCCTCAATCCAGCGGATTGCCAGCGGAGCTGCACTGCACAGCTTTGCACGATCCTGCTCATCCAGTGCCGCAGACAGCTTATCATACAGCTCCTTAGAAAGTCCGTCGCACAGCGCGAAGGTAGCGGAGCAGTTGATACCGATCTTCTGCGGATTCCATTTGCGGACAAAGGCGGACAGCTCCTCCATCTGATCCTTTTTGATGTCGGTGTATGCCTGGGTATAGACGGTCGCCAGCCGCTCATCTGGACGGCCAAAATTATAGGCGCCGAAGTGATCTCCCTGCTTTACAAAAACCAGACAGGACAGGCGCCGCGCGGTCAGACACAGCGACGGAATCATAGTGGTAAATACAGGGTCCTCGTTGTACTCTCTGCACAGGATGATCCACATATCATAGCCGGTCTCCTCCATCAGCTGTGGAAGCAGGTTATGGATGCGATAGCGCAGGGAGTTGTCAAATACTTCAAATTGTTTTTTGAGTGAAACGGTCTGCCGCGTCATAAAAACGCCCCTTTCTGTTTTTTCTTTCATTATATCACCCATCTTCTGCTTTTTAAATCAGGAATTGAAAAATGCAGCTATCTGTCATCTTATTTTCAGATTATTCACAAAATAGAGCCTTCTTTTTGAAGAACATGCACGCTGACTCCCGTTTCATTTCACAGAGAGACTAAACACAATTTTTGATAATCTATTCATTATTTAAAAGGAGCAAAACGATGAAAACAATCGGCAATCTGATTTGGTTTCTTTTTGGCGGCCTGTGGATGGGTCTGGGCTGGACGCTGGTGGGATTATGCTGGTGCATCAGTATCATCGGCATTCCGGTGGGCATCCAGTGCTTTAAGTTTGCACACCTTGCCTTTTTCCCCTTTGGAAAGGTGATCGTCTACGGCGGCGGAGCATCTTCTCTGCTGCTCAATATCCTGTGGCTGATCTTCGGCGGGTTTGCACTGGCTGTTTCTTCCGCCATCCATGGCATCCTGTTTTGTGTGACCATCGTGGGCATCCCGTTTGGAATGCAGTGCTTTAAGTTTGCACGGCTGGCACTCACTCCTTTCGGCTCGGATGTAGCGGTCAGCTATGCGATGTAATCTCTCTCCATTTGCAGCTTTTTGCAGCTCTGCGGGATATTACAAGCAGAAGGAAGAATCCTTCTGCCATCATCCATAAAGGAGAGGATCTGTATGAAGAAAAACTTATGTATGCTGTTGTGTGCACTGCTTACCCTTGCACTGCTGCTGACCGCTTGTTCCTCCGGCAAAGCAGTCTCCGATTTTCCTTCGTCGCTCGCTTTCACAGTGCAGCTGCCTGACTGCGTCAGCGACCGCATCCGCTACGATCTGGAGGAACGGGAATACAACGGCGAAAAGATTCAGGTCGTTCATGCCGTCTATCAGGGCGAGAGCGGCGACAGCAATTTGGTCACCTTTGAACAGATGAGTTCGGACAGCTGGACAAAAATGCAGGAGGAGGGCGGTCCACTGCCGGTGGAGCTGGGTACCTCCGACGAAGGCATCACTGTGGTGATGTATCCGCTGCAGTCCAATCCCTATGAACCGGACAGCGACGACGCCAAAGTGATCGACCAATTTGCCTCTGAGCGCAAAACAATTACCGACACCTTCACATTTTCCAAGCAATAGACAGAGAATCCCCAATGAAAGCCAACAGCCCGCATGGATAATTCCGTGCGGGCTGTTGGCGTAAAAAGGCTAGTTCCATCCGCAGATCTTTACCAGAAGCTGACAAGTATAGCCGTAGGCACTGACCGGATAGTCCTCCTCGTTGATGGTGTTGGAGTGGATCAGATAGTCGATCACCTGTCCATCCTCATCGGTGATAACATCGGTAATAATGACGGCATGATAGAAGTTTTCCTCATTAAATCCAAGCAGCAGCACGTCGCCCACTTCTCCGCTGTCATAGGGTGCATCGGCTACTGCGACCATTCCGCTGCCGGTGTTGTTCTGTACATATTCCGAAAATTCGTTGACGCCCGACCAGGAGGCGGAACGTCCGGTCGCTCTAGCTGAGCTGTCCGGAGTATCTCCGTACCACTTCCACACATAATCCCCTTGGATATCCATTGGGATACCGCCCGCATACAGACACTGGGACACAAAGTTTTGGCAGTTTCCGCCATTCATCGAATAGTCCGCCCACTGCTCATTGCGGTCAGCTGCCCACTGGCGCGCATATGCCACCGCTGCTTCTCGGTCGTAGCTGTGCGTCGCTTGTGGCAGCGTCAAAACTGTATCCTGCTCCCGCTGCGTCAGATTCTCCTCCAGGTCGGCGGTGATCTGCTCGATATTCTGCTGGATATTGGCGATGATCTGTGCATCATCGGTTGCGCTCTGCATCAGCTGTCGGAAATCTTCCGGCAGCGACCAGTACAGCCGGTCATAGGTCATATGGCTGACAATCTTCCAGCTGCCGTCCTCCTGCTTCAAGGTAAAAATGTGGGTCAGATCATCGGTCTTTGCCTCCACATCTGGATACTGCACAAAGTTTTGTACGCTGTACTCCGACAGTCGGAGCTGCACCGACTGATCTTCCTGTTCCTCCATCGAATCCACCCACAATCTGGAGGAGTATCCGTTCAGATGCAGATCGGTATTCTGCATCGAACGCACGGTGATCTGATAATTCCAGATCTGCCGTTCCAATTCGATCTGTGCAAGGGCATCATCCAGAAACAGTTCTTCAAAATCAACCATCGAAAATTTGGCCAGCGACCGATAATAACGATCCAGAAAATCGGTGATAAGCTGCTGCTGTCCGCTGTCCAGCTCTCCGGCATCTGCAAAGGAGACGCTTCCCTGCACTTCCACCTCCTTCTGTTCCTGTTCCTCCTGCTGAACCGACATTTCCGTCGATACAATCGGCTGCACTGTCTCCGCAGTTGTTTCCTCCTGCTGACTGCAGCCTGTCGCACACAACACACCGATACACATGATTGCTGCAAGATAACGTTTCATTGCATCCCCTACCTTGTTTTCGTCCATTTTGTTGCATGAAAATTATATTTATACATTCATTTTCGCTTTTAGTATACAACAACCATGCCCACTCCGGTCAAGATTTTCCCCCATAAACTTTTTGTAAACCTTGTAAACAATTCTTCAGGTTTCGCATTCGTGGAAATTACAGCTAGAAAAACACAAAAAAGTAGGGTGTTTTGTACCCTGCTTTTTGTATGTTTATTCATTTTCCTCTCCCATCACCGGAGCCTTCTCCCAAGGTGCTGTTCTGTTTGCCGGCACAAAGTTGATTTGGGCGGCTTTGGCCTGACTGTGCTGATATTTTCGGGGAATTCGGTAGCACTTTCCATCTTTGATTAGCCTTGCACCGGTCTGCATAAAGTGAAACGGCACACCGGCCTGTACACACTGCTCCCGCAGATCCAACACCCAATTATAATCGCATGGACGGGCTTCCGGTCCTGATTCGCCTCCGACCACCACCTCCTCGACCCAGTCACCCAGATAAGGACGCAGGTCGATGGCGCTCAATAGCGGCGAACAGATGATGCTCTTATGGCGAATCGGTGCCTTTTGATAAACCGGCAGACGGATGTCGGCCTGCCGCTGATTTTCCACCGTACAGCAGATATGGACATTCTCATACCCTTCTCCCCAGTCCGGCGGCAGGCACTCGTCAAAGCGGGTGATCCGCTTAGTAATGATAAAAAAGGTAAGGTCGCTGCGCCAGCGGATCATCTCCCAGGCGCTCTGCCGCCAGCTGTCGGCCTCCTCCAGAAAGAAATCCGAGCTGAAGCAGGTGTAAACAAACGTCCCGGGCGCCAGCTGATAGGTTCGGTCGCGCTTTCGGCGCATAGGCAGGTCAAACTCCTTGTTTTTGTACACCTGCGAGGCATCCTTGCCGTGAGCCGCGTCGATGCGGTAGACATAGCAGTGCTGACAGCCTTCGCTGTATTTACGGCAGCCATGCCATGGATTCCAGTTTGCCACCGTTTTCCCTCCTCTTTACAGCAGCGCCAGCAATACAACCAGCAGCACCAGCGCCCAGATGGCCACCACCGGCAGCGCATAATACCAGTGCTTCTGTCCCTTCTGCCACATCTGGGCTGCATTGGCACGGTGCTCGGCAAATACCTGCGGTGGAATCATTTTGACGCTCCATGCCACCAGCACCGGAAGCAGCAGCACATCGTCCAGATAGCCGATCACCGGCAAAAAGTCGGGGATCAGGTCGATAGGAGACAGCGCATAAGCCACCGCCAGACCTGCCAATACCTTCGCCAACAGTGGTGTGCGCCGGTCTTTCAGTGCCAGCGCCAGTGCAGGAATATCGGCGGTCAGCTGCTTTGCCCTCTGTTTTAAGTCCATTGTCATTCCTACTCCTTATTTTAGATGCAGAACCATGCAGTCAACGTCGATGAGCTGCCCGTTAATCTCAAAAAATCCCGGGAAGGTTCCATATTTGACAAAGCCAAACGATTCATACAGGTGGATAGCGCGCGCATTGTCGCTGCGCACCTCCAGCGACAGGACACGAAAACCGCTGTCCTTTGCAAATCCAAGGAGCGTCTGCATCAGCATTCTTCCAATGCCCTGTCCCCACACCTGTTTGTCAACCGAAATTCCAATCTCGCCGCGATGATGCATCCGTGCACGGGCAAAGCCGGAAAGATTTGCTGTGCCAACCAGCTTTCCATCCTGACGCGCTATCAGAAACAGGCTGTTATCCGAGGCAGCACAGGAGGTCAGAAAAGCCTGTTCTCCTTCCAGTGTACAGCCAATCCCTTCTGCGCCAAAGCTGAGATTCTCTGTCTGTGCTCCCACCCGTTTGGTAAAATCCAAAATCTCCTGCGCATCCTTCGGTTCTGCTTCGCAAATGGTCAGTTCCATCCTGTCATCCTCCTCCATTTCTGTTTTTCCCATTGTAGCACAAGCCCTGCGACGTTTTCAACTGCTGTGAAAACGTCGCAGGGCTTGTATCTAGTCCTCCCGCATCTGACCTTTGATGCGGTCCAGGGCGCTCTTCTCCAAGCGGGACACCTGTGCCTGAGAGATACCAATTTCCCGCGCCACCTCGGTCTGTGTCCGTCCTGCCAGAAAGCGCAGTGTCAAAATACGTTTTTCCCGCTCTCCCAGCGAGCGGATGGCATCGCGCATGCTGATCTCCTCCAGCCAGTCGCGGTCATCGCTGTGATCTCCCACCTGATCCATCACAAAGATGGTATCTCCGCCGTCCGAATAGACCGGCTCATACAGCGACACCGGATCGACCACCGACTCGAGCGCCAGCACCACATCCTCTTTTTTGCACTCCAGCCGCTGGGCAATCTCCTCGACCGTCGGCTCGCGTCCCATCTCATGAATGAAGCTCTCCTTGGCCTGCATGGCACGGTAGGCCATATCGCGCATCGAACGGCTGACGCGGATGGCATTGTTGTCCCGCAGAAAGCGTCGGATCTCCCCGATAATCATCGGCACTCCATAGGTGGAAAACCGCACATCGAGGTCAGGATTAAAGTTGTCGATCGCCTTCATCAGTCCGATACATCCCACCTGAAACAGATCGTCCAGATTTTCGCCGCGGTTGGAAAACTTCTGCACCACGCTGAGCACCAGACGAAGATTGCCCTGGATCAGCTCTTCTCTTGCCTGCTTGTCGCCGGATTTGCACCTGCGCAGCAGCTCTGTCTTTTCCTGTTCCTTCAGCACCGGCAGTTTGGCGGTATTGACTCCGCAGATCTCCACTTTATTGAAGTACACACATCCACTTCCCATCTGTTTTTCTGACAGTAGTCTGGGAAGTTTTGTGCCGTTTATTCCTGTAAAAATCTTCTGGACAGATGCGTAATCTGTCCTCGATGTCTTTTCTTTTACAATGCAATTACCAGCACTTTACAAACTTTTTGTTTTTCCTTTGTTGTATTTTAACGGTCGAGGATTTATACTAAAAATATTATAGATTTTGTTTTTAAGATGTTTTCAAAAACAGGGGGTATTTGTATGAAAATCGGTATGTTGACAAGCGGCGGCGACTGTCAGGGATTAAACTCTGCGCTGCGCGGTGTTGCCAAGGCACTGTATTATCGTTTCGGCAAGGATGTGGAGATCTACGGCATCCGCGACGGTTACCGCGGTCTGATCTACGGAGACATCCAGAAAATGAACCCCAAAGATTTTTCCGGTATCCTCACACTGGGCGGCACCATTCTGGGCACCTCCCGCCAGTCGTTTAAGACCATGTGCACCCCACTGGAAGAATTCGGCGGAAAAACCAAGCTTGACAAAATGCTGGAAACCTGTAAAAAATATAAATTCGACTGCCTGGTCATTCTGGGCGGCAACGGCACCCACAAAACCGCCAACCTTCTGGCACAGAACGGCATCAATGTCGTCAGTCTCCCGAAAACCATCGACAACGACCTTTGGGGCACCGATATGACCTTTGGCTTCCAGAGCGCCGTAGACATCGCCACCAACGTCATCGACTGCATCCACTCGACAGCTACCTCCCACGGCAGAGTGTTCATCGTCGAGGTTATGGGTCACAAGGTCGGCTGGCTGACGCTGCATGCCGGCATCTCGGGCGGTGCAGATGTTATCCTCATCCCTGAAATTCCTTACGATGTGGACAAGGTTTGCTCGGTACTGCAGAAGCGCAAGAAAAACGGCAAAGCCTTTTCCATCCTCGCTGTTGCTGAAGGTGCGATGTCCAAGGAGGAAGCAGCCATGAGCAAGAAAGAGTTCAAGGCTGCCCGCGCCAGCATGAAGGAGCCTTCCATCTCCTACCGCCTGGCAAACGAGATCACCGAGCGCACCGGTCAGGAGATCCGCGTCACCATCCCTGGCCATTTCCAGAGGGGCGGTTCGCCCTGTGCTTACGACCGCATCCTGACCACCCGCTTTGGTACCGCAGCCGCCGAAATGATTGCCAACAAGCAGTTCGGTCGGATGGTCGCCATCCACAACAACGAGATCACCTCGGTGCCGCTGGAGGAGGTCGCCGGCAAGCTCAAGACCGTTTCTCCCGACTGTGACGAGATCCGCGCCGCCAAAGCGCTGGGTATCTCGATGGGTATCTAGGAGCTATTTAAACAAACCGTTCGCTGGAAAACCGGCGGACGGTTTTTCTTTCCGGTATGTTCACTTTTTAAAAAAGATTGCCTTTGTACTGTGCCTAATGCTATAATTTTTAAAAAAGCAAAGGAGCGTTGTTTATGAGTCAATTTTCATCTCTCGATCAATTTTCCTACCAGTGCGGCGTCATCGACGCCTTCAACGAAGTGGTCAAAGCCGGTGTCAAACGCATTGCGCTCAGTCATCCCACCGACACCAGAGAGGAAGCGCAGGCGTTGATCCCTTTCTCGGAGGAAATCTGTCAAAAATATGGCAACCACTTCTACTTCGACGAAAGTCCGCTGCTGACCGACCTGTTTCCGATTTCGATGAACAAGGGAAAATTTAACATTATCTACTACCGCGACGAAAAGGACATCCAGCTGTATCTGGAACTCAAGCAGCGCAAACAGCAGCTGATCGAGCAGGGAGCCTACTGTGGTGAGGCACGCCGCCAGATTGCTGTGGAGTATGGTCATCTGCTCTCCTACTCGGATGAAGCGATCGAACGCTATCTTTCTCAGAACAACGAAAAAGAGTAATTTCCTGCGATCTTGTTTGTTATTATTCCATGTTTCGTCGAAAATCAAATGATTATGTCGAATTTTGTGTGATTTTACCCTTGTTTTTTTTCAAAAAATGAGGTATCATCATCCATGACAGAGGATAATGATAGATATATGATTCATCTTTTGAACAAATTCGCACAGAAACTGACTCGACACTGTGCAGATCAAAGGAGGTCGGAGGATGGATATCGTCCTTACAAGAATTTTGGAATGTATGGGAACCAAACACGGAGCCGGCAAGGAATTGGCTGATTTTCTTGGCATTTCCGGCAATGTTATCACCAACTGGAAAAACGGCAGCAACCGTTCCTATCTCAAATATCTGCCTAAAATCGCAGAATTTTACAATGTTTCGGAGGACTACCTCCGCGGAAAAACCGACGTGCGCCAGGACGAAACAAAGGAGATGCAGCAGCTGCTGGATGATCCGGAGTTTTTGATCTTTGCCCGCCATACACAAAAGATTCCGGAGGCGGACCGCAGCCGAATTCTGCGCAATTTCCGCGACACCATTGACGTTTATCTGCGTGCCATCGGCATCGAAGAGGACGAGCAGGAATAACAGCAGCCACAAAATTGAGGAAAAAGGCAGGCGATGTGTACATGTCACCTACGGAGCGGGCCAATCTGCTCGCCGTCAAACTCCTGCTGCGCCAGCAGATTCGGTCGGTGCGAACCGATCCCTTTCATCTGGATTGCAGCGGCACCATTCTGGTGGACTCCATCCAGCACTATGCGCACTGTGTGGGAGCACAGCCGGAGGATTTCTTGGCTCAGAACAGCCGCGACTGTGTTGTGCTGCAGATGCCCCGCCTGCATCTGATTTTGTACAACCGCGACATCCTCTCCTCCTCGCGCAAACGGTGGTCGGTCGCCCATGAGATTGGACACATCTGCTGCCGGCACGACTGCGACGGACCTGCACAGGAGATGCAGGCAAACGCCTTTGCCTCCTCGCTGCTGATCCCATCGGTGGTGGCACGGGAGTTTTTGCAGAAAGGCTATCTGCGGCGCGCCGAGGATCTGTGCGCTCTGTTCGGCGTTTCGATGCAGGCAGCCCAGTACAAGTTTCCTCTGCTGCTGGATTATCAACCAAGCCAGCTGGAACAGGAGCTGCTGCTGCGCTACCGTCCAGCCATCGAGGAACAGCTGCATGGTCCGATCATCGACCTGCCGTATCACCGTTCCTTCGAACATTCTCCACTGCTTCTGTAAAAAGGAAGGAGGAATCCGATGATGCAGATCAAAGCCCTCTCCCTGTCGATAGATAATCTTTTTACAAACCGGTGCCACATCCGCCTGTTTCAGGAAAAGGACCTTGAGCGCTTCATCCAGTACCGCAACAACCTTTCCTGGATGCAGTATCAGGGCTTTAAAGGTCTTACGCTGGAACAGTATCGGCAAGAACTTTTGCAGCCGCACCCGCTGTCCGAAGGGATTCAGCTTGCCGTCGCTGACCGACAGACCGACATCCTGCTCGGAGACCTCTATCTGCGGCAGGAGAAGGATTGCTGCTGGATTGGCTACACCATCTCCCCTGACTATGCCCGTCAGGGATACGGCTTTGAGGCCGTGGAAGGACTGATTCAGCGGTTATTTGCACAGGGGATTTTAACTGTAAAAGCGGGTGCTTTGCCGCAGAACACTGCTTCCATCGCTCTGCTGCAAAAGCTGGGCTTCCATTATCTTAGCATGGAGCAGGACGAAGCAATTTTTTGCAGGTACAATGTCCGATAATAAAAAGAGGTTCCGAAGCACAAACTTCGGAACCTCTTTTTATTATCTTGCCTGGAAGCTGCTGCAGTTGGTCTGACTGCGGACATCGGCACCCATGCCTTCGATGTCGATGTGAGCTGCGGTACAGCTGCCGTGGGAGTTGTGGCGGCAGTTATCTGCGGTACAACGCACCTCACAGGACGGATTTGCTGCGCCGGCGCCTACGCCGTTAAACATCTCGATCAGTCCCTTTCTCTCAAAGCTCTGGCACTCGGTCTCGCTGCATTTGCAGGCGCCTTTGCCCTGCACTTTGATGGATGGGCGGCAGCAGCAGCTGTCGCAGTTGCTTGCACAGGAGGTTACATGACAGGTCAGTTTGGTCATCTTTCATCCTTCTTTCTTTCCATTTAGGGTTTGTAAAAAGAGCGTTTTATCTTCGCTTTTTTCGTTCTATATTCTGGCTCGACCGGTGCTGTTTTATGCAAATTGCCGCTTTCTGTACCGCACTTTTTCTATTTTTGTACCTTAAAATTGGAAAAACTCCCTCCTAGTCCTTCTATTTTCCGATAAAATATGTTAAGATAAAGCAGAAGATAACATTGTCTGTTATGAATTTTACATAGCCAAGGAGGTTTCTCTCTTGAAAAAGATCATTTCCCTGTTGATGGGAGTGGTTCTTGCCTGCCAGGTGGCGCTGCCTGTCTTTGCTCAAACCGGCACCACCTCACAGACAACCACCGATACCACAACACAGGAAGGCCAGACCACGGACAGCACCGAGCAATCCGGTGAAACCGGTACAACTGACACAACACAGTCCGAAGGAACTTCCACCACTGGAAGCACCGAGGTCACTGCCCTTCCGACCATCACATCCGATTCCTATATCGTTATGAACGCTGACACCGGTCAGGTGCTGATCTCCAAAAATCCGGACAAAAAGCAGTATCCTTCCAGCATCACCAAGATTTTGACCACCGCGCTGGCTCTGGAATATGTTGATCCCGAAGGAGAATATACCGTCACCACCGAGGACGTCTTTCCTACCTATCCTGAGTCCTACCGATTCAGCGACAGCACCTATGTTGCCATCACACAGGACGAAAACGTCAAGGTGCTCGACCTGATCTATGGTACCATCCTTCAGTCTGCGGACGACACCGCCAACGCTCTTGCTGACTGTGCTGCAAAGGCAGCCAACCGCTCGGTTGCACTGTCCGACGGCTCCACCAGCTATACGGCAGGCTTTGTCGAAATGATGAATGAAAAAGCCAAGTCGCTGGGCTGCGTCAACTCCAACTTCATGAATCCACACGGCCTGTACAATGAAAACCAGTACACTACCGCCTATGATATGGCGCTGATTACCCGCTACGCGCTGCAGACCACCAACTTCCTGCAGTACTTCAGCCAGACCGAATATACCATGGCTTCCACCAATAAGCAGTCCTTGCCGCGCAACTGGAAACGTTCCCGCGAAGGAATGATGCTCAGCGGCAGCGACAACTACTACGAAGGCACTCTGGGCGTTGAGCTCGGCTATGAAACCCAGAGCAACCACACTGCTGTATCGGTGGTAGAGCGCGACGGCATCCGACTGATCTGCGTTGCTCTCAACTGCACCGGAAGCAACTCCTACGTCATCCAAAACGACATGACCAATCTGCTGGACTACTGCTACAATAACTTTGTACCGGTCACCTACACCGCAGCAGAGCTTGCTCCGGAAGGCTTCAAGACCCCTGTTTACGATCAGCGCGGCGAAGGCAGCCAGATGATCGGCACCGCTACCTTCTCCACCGACGGAGATTTCACCGTCCTGGTTCACAAAAACTTCTCCAAAGAGGACATCAGCGTGAGTGCAGATATCCCGGGACGTTACTATCAAAACGAGGACATGCCTTCCACGCTGACCTTCTCGATGAACAGTGCCAGTGCACAGAATGCTTCTCAGTATATGGTGCCCACCATGGCTGCTCTGAAATTACAGGTCAACGTGGTGACCTTCAGCGAGATTGAAGCGCAGAAAAAGGCAGAACGGCAGGAATTGTTTAACAAGATTTTCAATGTCGTCAAAATCATCTTCTTTATCTTCCTGGGTCTGGTGATTCTGCTGCTGATCATCCGCATCCGCAACAAGCGCAAATATAAAAAGCGCATCGCCCGCAAAAAAGCTGCTCAGGCACGGCGTCGACAACTGCAGCAGGGTTCCTCACCACAGCGAAGAGAACCACCTCGCTCCAACAATCGCAAACGATAATACACCATAAAAAAACACATCCCTGATTGGGATGTGTTTTTTTATGGTTAGCATGCTGTATTGAGCTTGGAATGCATCTCCTCCGCCTGGAACTGCTTGGAGTAGAGATCGTGGTAATAACCACCCTTGCGCAGCAGCTCCTCGTGTTTGCCCTGCTCGATGATTTTTCCATCCTTGACCACCAAAATCAGGTCTGCCTGGCGGATGGTGGACAGACGGTGTGCAATCAGGAAGGAAGTTCTTCCTTCCAACAGGCGCAGCGTTGCGTTTTGGATGAGCTGCTCGGTCTGTGTGTCGATCGAGCTGGTCGCCTCATCCAGCACAAAGATGGCTGGGTCAGCCAATACTGCCCTTGCAAAGGAGATCAGCTGTTTTTCACCGGTGGAGAGCTTATCGCCGCCTTCGCCGACATCGCTGTCATATCCATTTTCCAGATGTTCTACTACGGTATCAGCGGAAACCGCTTTCGCAGCCTCCTTGACCTCCTCATCGGTGGCATCCAGTCTGCCATAACGGATATTTTCCATGACCGTTCCCGAAAACAGATGCGGGTTTTGCAGCACATAGCCCAGCCGACTGTGCAGCCAGAGCTGACTGCGTTCGCGGTAGTCCACGCCGTCGATCAGGATACGGCCGCCGGTCGGTTCAAAGAAGCGGCAGGCAAGGTTGACCAGGGTAGATTTTCCTGCGCCGGTCTCGCCGACGATAGCGACGTTTGTTCCCGCTGGAATCTTCAGGCTAAAGTGGCTGAGCACTTCCTCCTCGCCGTCGGGATAACGGAAGGACACATCGTCAAATTCGATGTCACCCTTGATCGGCTCCCAGTTTTCCTTCTTTGGATGGAAGCTGTCGCCGTATTTTGCAACAACTTCCGGAGAATCGACGATGTTTGGCTTCTGGTCGAGCAGTCCCATGACACGCTCGATGTTTGGCTGGACAGCGATGATGTTTGCAAGCACCCTTGCCATCTGCTGAATCGGCTCAAAGATGGACACCGCATAGGTGGTGAACGCCGACAGCGTACCGATGAGCATGCCATATTCCAGCACCATCTCGCCGCCGCGATAGAGCACGATGGCGGTCGCTGCCGAGCTTGCCAGCATGACCAGCGGGATATACAGCGCATTGAGTCCCGCTGCATGTACCGATGCACTGCGCATTTCTTCGGTCAGATCTGCAAATTCGTGGGTATTTTTGTCCTCGATGACCAGCGTCTTGGAGGTCTTTGCACCCATGATGCCCTCGTTGAAGGCGCCGGTGATGCGGGAGTTGATCGAACGCACCTTGCGGTTCCAGAACAGAATCCGCTTCTGGAAGTAGGTGGTCAGCACCGCGATAACCGGCACAATAATCATGACCATCAGCGCCAGCCGAAGGTCGAGCATTGCCATCGACACAAAGGCACACAGCACATAGCTCAATGCCCAGAGGATGTCGATCAAATCCCAGGCGGTGATGGCGGCAATACGGTTGGTATCGCTCATGACACGCGCCAGAATATAGCCGACCGGCGTCACGTTGTAGTAGGAAAAGGACAGCGTCTGCAGATGGACAAAGCAGGCGCGTTTGAGGTCGCGTCCCATGCGCATCTCCACCTTCATGGCGCTGAGTGTATAGAATACGAAGCTGAGCACCTGCAGAACAATCACACTGATGTAAGCTGCAATAAAGGTATTGAATCCGTCCAGTGTTCCCTTTTCAATAAAGTTATTGACGACATAGCGCTGAAACAGCGGCAGCAGTACGTCTACAATCGAGATAATGATGTTGGTGACGATGATGAGCAAAAGCAGCCAGCGATAGGGTTTCGCAAAAGGAAACAGCCGCTTCCAGATGGAAAGCTGAAAGGACTTGTTGCTCTGCAAATCTTCGTCACGATTTGGATTTCCCATGCAATCACCTGCTTTCTGTCGAGTCGCCGGCGCTCACCTGCTGCAGCAGTTCACGGTCGGCGTTGTTCATCTGTATCTGATAAATATCCTGGTAGATTCCTTTTCTGGAGATCAGCTCCTCATGGGTGCCGATATCCGCCACTCTGCCGTTATCCAGCACCAGAATTCGATCCGCCTGCATCAGAGTGGTGATGCGGTGGGAGATGAGGATGGTGGTTGTATTGCCCATCTTCTCCTTGAGCTCGTGGCGGATCTTGGCGTCGGTCTCGGCATCCACCGCCGACAGCGAGTCGTCGAAAATCATGACCGGTGCATTCTGGGTCAGCATTCGTGCAATGGCGACACGCTGCTTCTGACCGCCCGACAAGGTGACGCCGCGTTCGCCGACAATGGTATCATAGCCGTTGGCAAAGTTCTCGATTGCCTCATCGACACAGGCCGACCGCGCTGCACCGCGCACATACTCCATCATTTCCTCGCGGCCCTTGCTTTCGCAGGCAATGCCGATATTTTCACCGATAGTGCGGGAGAACAAAAACGGCTCCTGCAAAACGATCGACACATTTTTGCGCAGATGTGCGCGGCTGATCTGGTTGATATCCACTCCACCGATGGTGATGGTTCCCTTTCCGTCCTCCAAATCGTACAGACGGTTGAGCAGATGCATCAGGGTCGTTTTGCCCGAACCGGTACCGCCCAGAATGGCAAAGGTGCTGCCCGCCGGAATGGTGAAGGACACGTCATCCAGCACAGGCTTTTGATTTTCATAGCCGAAGGTGACATGGTCAAACACGATGTCGCCGTCCATTGGCGGTGTCAGCGCCTGTGGTGGGTCGTGTTCCGGCTCGGATTGCAGGATATAGCTGACACGTTCGATCGAGACGCCGGTCTTGCTCATCTCCGAAAGGATCTTGCCCAGCGAACGCACCGGCCAGGTCAGTGTGGCATTGTAGGAGACAAACGCCAGAAATTCTCCCAGGGTAATTTCCCCGTGGACAGCGCTGACCGTTCCCACAGCGATGACGCACAGCACCTGCAGCGCCATAATCAGGTCGCCGGTGCTCCAGTAGGCGGTCATCATGTGACCCAGTCGAATCCACAGCTCCGAGAAGGCGATGTTCTTCTCATCAAAGCGGTCGATCTCAAACTGTTCGCGTCCGAAGGCGCGGACGACACGGACACCGGTCAGATTTTCCTGGACCACCGAGGACAGAACGCCTTCGGCGACGTCCGCGCTCATAAAGCGTTTGGAGATCTTGGAATTAAAGAAAAACGAATAAAACATAACCATCGGCACAAAGATGACCGCTACCAGCGAGATTTTGACATTCATGGTGAACATGATGGTCATGGTCATGACAATCAGAAAGCTGATGCGGAATACCTCGACCATCTGCGCACTGATAAAGTTGCGGATAACCTCGACGTCCGAGGTGCATCGCTGGATGATCTCACCGGTCTGGTGGGCAGTGTGCCAGGAAAACGGCAGCTTCTGGATATGTCCAAACAGCTCGTCGCGCAGCGCCTTGATGGAACTTTCCGAGGCTTTTGCCGTGTTCAGGCGCGCAAAAAAGCTGAATACACCGGACAAAATAGCGGTAATCAGCACTGCGACCGCTGCCAGCAGCAGCATGGCTTTGGTATTATCGGCGGCAAACTGCGCAATCCCCGTCCTCTGAATCCATTGCGGAAGCTCCGAGGAACCGATGACCGAGTCCACCGTCATACGGATAATCTGCGGTGTCAGCGAGTTAAATGCCGTATTGAGCACCGAACACAGCAGGCCCAGTCCGAACAGCCACAAATTTTTTCGCACAAAGCGAAAAACGACTGCGGAGGCTTTTGGCTTGAGGTTGTTGCTTTGCAAGTAAATCACTCTCCTGTCCTTATCAAAAAACTCCTTCCTCCCCTTCAAAGGCTGCCGCTTCTTTCCCCCTTGTCTGCACAGCATTTGACGGGACGCCACAAGGTCCTTTTCCCGATTTGACCTTATGGACATCAATAAAAAAAAGCATCCCTGCGTTGACAGGAATGCTTTTTAGACACATTTTCTTTGCTGCTTTGGCGCACCTTGACCCAAAGCAGACCGAACGTACCTGTTCGGTATCAACAATACTTTCGAATCGAAGGCTGTAAAAACATTCCCATCTTCTTTTGTTGATCCTTGCGGTTCATACCCATCTGATTAGTCATATTCTTATCCTCCTTCGTCGATCGTTTTCGGCTTCTAAAGCCGCTATCAGTATACTCCATCCACAGACAGATTGTCAAGGCATTTTCATCAAAAACAACAAAATTTTTTCCTCATCATCACTTTAATTTCATCATATAGCACCTTCTGTGGATTTCATCGTCATTTTTATGGCTTGCGAATAAAAATGGCTTCCGCTTTTGCATCTCCCTGCACAGGCGTTTCGATGCGGTACAGTCCCAGCGGCACGGTCTGCTCCTTTGCAAACGCACAGTAGGCCTGTTCATCCATCCCTTCAAAGCGAATTGCCAGCCCGCAGCTGGTGGAAATCGCACGAGGTGTCGGCATGATGCGGATTTCAAACTGCTCCCTTGCCTTCTTTTCGGTCTGCATGGTATCGGTCGTATTATAAAAGGACATCGCATAGTAGACGTTTTGTTCCATCGTTTTCTCTCCCAACAATTCAAAAGGTTTTTTTAGTCCAGTCCATTGTGTCACAGGAACTTTGCAGCCGTCAAATTGTTTTTTGCGATAAGAAGCGAGGAGCAAATAGATAAAATCTATTTGCTCCTCGCTTTCTTTACAGTTTCCAGATGTCGTGGTTGTATTGTGCGATGGTGCGGTCGGAGGAAAAATATCCTGCGCCTGCAATGTTGTAGAGCATCTTTTTGCTCCAGGCGGTGCGGTCCTCATAGTCACTGAGCATCCGCTCCTTGACTTTGATGTAGTCCTTGAGATCCAGCAAAGTCTTGAACCAGTGCTTGCCCACGATCTCTTTGTACAGGCGGCACAGCGGCAGCACGTCACCGATGCGCAGCAGCTTTTTGTCGATGATAAAATCGACCAGCTTTTCGATCTCGGGATTGCTGTCGTACAGTTTTCCTGCGTGATAGCTCTTTTGTGCATACAGCTTGATGACCTCATCGCTGGATGCACCGAAGATGTAGATATTCTGCTCACCCACCAGGTCGTGAATCTCGACGTTTGCGCCGTCCATCGTTCCCAGCGTGACTGCGCCGTTGAGCATCAGTTTCATGTTGCCGGTACCGCTTGCCTCCTTGGATGCAAGCGAAATCTGCTCGGAGATGTCGCAGGCGGGAATCAGCTTTTCGGCGTAGCTGACGTTGTAGTTCTCCACCATCACAATCTTGAGATACGGGTCAACCTCTGGGTCGGAGGCAAACAGCTGCTGCAAACACAGGATCAGATGGATGATGTCCTTGGCGATGGTGTAGGCCGGCGCAGCCTTGGCGCCGAAAATCATGGTGATGGGGCGCTTTGGCAGAATGCCCTGCTTGATCTGGAAATACTTCCAGATGGCGTACAGCGCGTTCATCTGCTGGCGTTTATACTCGTGCAGGCGCTTGATCTGGATATCATAGACCGAATCAGGGTCGATGCGGACTCCCTCCCGCTGCAAAATCTCCTGTGCAAGTGCCGCCTTGTTTTGATGTTTGAGTTCCAGCAGCGTTTGCAGCACCGCTGGGTCATCGGCAAAAGCAGAAAGTTTTTTTAGCTGCATGGCGTCCTTCTTAAAGCCGTCGCCAATCAGCGAGCTGATATAATCGTTGAGCTTCGGATTGCACAGCATCAGCCAGCGGCGGAAGGTGATGCCGTTGGTTTCGTTGTGGAACCGCTCAGGATAGAGATGATAGAACGGTGCAAGCTCGCTCTCCTTGAGGATGTCGGTGTGCAGCTTTGCCACACCGTTGACCGAAAATCCATAGTGGATGTCGATGTGTGCCATGTGTACCTGTTCCCGCTCGTCGATGATGGCGACCGCAGGATCAGAAAAAGCGGCTTTGACCCGCTTATCCAGATGTTCGATAATTGGGATGAGCTGCGGCACCACCTGCTCCAGATAGGCAAGCGGCCAGGTTTCCAGCGCTTCGGCGAGGATGGTGTGATTAGTATAGGCACAGGTCTTGGAAACGATGCGCACCGCATCGTCCAATCCAATTCCCGACTCAACCAGCAGGCGAATAAGCTCTGGAATAATCATGGTCGGATGGGTGTCGTTAATCTGGATGACCGCTGCTTCTGCCAGCTGGTCGAGCGAATAGCCGCGGCGCAGGGTATCCTGCAAAATCTGCTGGGCGGCGGCGCTGACCAGAAAATACTGCTGATAGATGCGCAGCAGCCGTCCCTGCTCGTCGCTGTCGTCGGGATAGAGAAACAGCGTCAGATTGTGGCGGATGTCCTTTTTGTCAAACGAGATGCCCTCGCTGACCAGTTCCTCGTCCACCTGCTCCAGGTCGAACAGTCGCAGCGGAATGACATGGTCGGCGCCGTAGCCGGTGACATCCAGCTCAAACATTCTGGCCTTGACCTGTGTCTCCCCAAAGTTGACCGGAAAGACGGTGTCGGTTTTGCGCAGCCAGCCTTCCTTTTCCAGCCAATGGTCAGGATACTCATGCTGGCTGTTATGTTCAAATTTCTGCCGGAACAAACCGAAGTGGTAGCAAAGTCCAATGCCTTCTCCATTTAGATTTAGAGTAGCAATCGAATCGAGGAAGCAGGCGGCAAGCCGTCCCAGGCCGCCGTTGCCCAGTGCCGGCTCCGGCTCGACCTCCTCGAGGGCGGCAAGGCTTCTGCCGTGCGCTGCAAGCAGCTGATTTGCCTGTTCATACAATCCCAGATTGAGCAGATTGTTGCTCAGCAGCCGCCCAATCAAAAACTCGGCGGACAGGTAGTA
The DNA here is from genome assembly GCF_944388365.1 of uncultured Negativibacillus sp. Lineage (GTDB taxonomy): Bacteria > Bacillota > Clostridia > Oscillospirales > Ruminococcaceae > Negativibacillus. Next base: position 26,050 of record NZ_CALXIN010000006.1, read on the forward strand.
TACCTTGCGTCCCTTGTCGTCCTTCTTTACAAGGCGGGCAGTCTGCTCCTTGACAAACGAGAGCATCGCCGCATACAGCTGCTCATCGGTGCAGTCGTCCAGTGTGGTTTTCTGTTTTGCCAAATATTCTGTCAGATAGTGTTCCATCTGTTGTCAGTCCTCCTTTGTTTGCTGCACCGCGCGCAGACCGCTGCGGTAATTGGGCAGTCTCCAGCTGGCCTGTGTGAGCCTGCGGATGCGCTCGGCGAGCTTTTTGTCTGCGGCGCCCTCACGCATCCTCCACTCCCAGTTGCCGCCCACAGTGGACGGCAGGTTCATCCGGCAGTCGGTTCCCAGATTGAGAAAATCCTGCATCGGCGCAATCGCCAGCTCACAGGGACTGGTCCATGCAGCGCGAATCATGCCCCAGGCAAACTGCTTTTTATGCGATACACCAAGATAAGCGGCAGCAGCTTCCCGTTCCTGCTTGCCTGCGGTGTGTGCCCATCCACGGGTGGTATCGTTGTCGTGGGTGCCGGTGTAAATCACCGCTCGTTTTGGACAGTTGTGCGGCAGATAACCGCTCTCCTCCTCAGGAGAAAAGGCAAACTGCAGCACCTTCATCCCAGGGAAGCCGCACCGGTCGCGCAGCTGTTCGACGTCCTCGGTGATAAAGCCGAGGTCTTCGGCGATCAGCGATACCTTTGGAAGCTGACGGCGCACCGCAGAAAACAGCTTCATGCCAGGTCCCTTTTCCCACACGCCATCCACCGCTGTTTCGGCTTTTGCGTCGATGGCGTAGTAGCCGGCAAAGCCGCGGAAGTGGTCGATGCGGGTGAGGTCAAACAGCCGGCTCATCGCCGCAATGCGTGAAATCCACCATGCAAATCCTTCCTGCTCCATCACATCCCAGCGGTAGAGCGGATTGCCCCAGAGCTGACCGGTCTTGGAAAAATAGTCGGGCGGACATCCCGCTACCCGCAGCGGGCGGCAGTCGGCATCATATTCAAACAGGCGGGTATTTGCCCAGGTATCGCTGCTGTCAGGTGCAACATAGATGGGAATATCCCCGATGAGCTTGACACCCTTACAGTGGCAATAGCTGCGAAAACGCTCCCACTGGTCATAGAACAAAAACTGGACAAAACGGTGGTAGTCGATTTCCTCTTTGAGCAGCGTGCGATAGGACTGCATCGCCTGTGGACGGCGCAAACGGATGTCCTCCTCCCACTGCTGCCAGGGCTTCTGACCCTGCTGTTCTTTGACCGCAAGATAGAGTGCATAGTCATCCAACCACCATGCCTCCTTGTCAAAAAACTGCTCTGCACGCGCCCAGAGACCGCTGTCCTGTCTGGCACGCTGGAAAGCAAGATGCAGCAGCGCTGTTTTCTGCTCCCTCACTCTGTCAAAATCCACCCGCTCGGTCTGCGGTCTTCCCTTTTTATCAAGCGCCGCCCAGCTTCTCTGTTCACATTCTTCGCACGTCAGCAGGCCCTGACCGATCAGCTCCTCCAGGTCGATGAGCAGAGGATTTCCCGCAAAGGTCGAATCGCTCTGATAGGGTGAATTGCCATAGCCGGTCGGCCCGATGGGCAGAATCTGCCACCAGCTTAAACCAGCCCTGTGGCAAAAATCCGCAAACCGTCTGGCACTGGCTCCCAGAGTACCGATGCCGTATCGTCCTGGCAGGCTTGTGATATGCATTAAAACACCGCTGCTTCGCTTCATCATGTTCTCCCCTTTACCGGTGATGTTCTATTTTTGGCAGAACCGACTTTCGCCTTGGTTCTGCTGGTAAATATCGGTATTTTCTGTTTTATTTTACCGCAAAACCGCTGCTTTGTATAGAACAGCTCCGCTGCATTTTATCCCTCTCCAACAGACAAATTGGACGCCGGAACAAGTTTCTGTCCTTTTCCGGTCGCATCCGTAAGAAAATATCACCAATCCATCTTGGTTTTTCTGAACGATTTACCAAAAATTTTAAAAACTTTCTTTTTGCTGCAACAAATTCCTGCTCTTTCCTCCACTTTAAAGGCAGAAAGGAGAAACACTGCAACATCAAACCACTTTTCTTATAAAATCATTCCGGCATCTGCCACCAGAAAGGAGCATGAACTATGAAGAAAAATCATCGGATGCGACAGATCCTCTGCATTCTGACCACCATCGCTGTTGCATGGAGCTTTGCAGCCTGCGGCGCAAGCAGCGGCGGCAGCAAAACCGAAAGCATGATGCAAAACTCCGCTTCCTACGCTTACGACGCCGCCTACGAGGAAGAAACCGGAGTCACCGAAGAAGCCATGTCAGCGGATACAACCTCCACTGCTGGAGAAAACGGCGCCCTGAGCAGCATCAGCCAGACCCAAATGCCGGAAGATCTCAACCTCAAGCTGATCTGGACGGCAAACGTCTCGATGGAAACGCTCGAATTTGACCAGAGCATCCAGGACATCAACGCGCTGGTCAGCGAACTTGGCGGCTTTGTGGAGTCCTCCTCCACCTCGGGCGGCTCGGACAGCCGCGGCAACTACATCAACAAGTATGCTTACTTCACCCTTCGGATTCCTTCCGAAAAGCTGGACGGCTTTATAGGACAGCTCAACGACTGCGGAACCATCACCAGTCAGGATCTCTCCAGCAAAAACATCTCGCTGCAATATGCCGACACCGAAGCGCGCAAAAAAGCGCTGGAAACCGAATACGACCGACTGCTTGAACTGATGGCACAGGCCGAAAGCATCGACGCGGTGGTTACCATCGAGTCGCGCCTGTCCGAGGTTCGTCTGCAGCTGGATTCTCTCTCCTCCCAGCTGCGCACCTATGACAATCTGGTCGATTATTCCACCGTCTATCTGAACATCCAGGAAGTACGCAACATCACCGGCACCAATGCCGTCACCATCGGCGAACGCATCAGCAACGGCTTCTCGGAGACGCTGTACAACCTCCAGGTATTCTTTGAAGACCTGATCGTCTTTGTCGTTGTCAACATTCCGATCTTCCTCATCATTGCTGTTGTCGTTATCATCGCACTGCTCGTCCTGCGTGCCCTTCGCCGCAGTGCACGCAAAAAGGAAGCTGCGAAATCGCTGCCGGACATCAATCCATCCGAACAGAAAACGGAGGACAAACAGAACGATTGATTTGTTCTGACAATCATTTCCATCTCTGACAATATTGGTTTATTCAGGGGACCGGAAAGCTTCCGGTCCCCTGAATCTGGTCATTTCAATTGAATTTCATTTGCAAACGCAGTCAAAACATGGTACACTCATTAAATAATGGTCGAGCTTGTCTGTGTCATTCTTCGGCCAACATTACCGAAAGGACGTGATATGTTTGTTTATCAATCTGTTCTCTGACATCATCGCCAGCAATCTCTGGTTGTTCCGACTTCTCGCTTCTATCGCCATCTTTCTGGCTTTCTGGTGCTTCAAGGCCCTGATTACCAAACTGGTGGTCAAGGGTTTGGACAAAGTTCTCAACCGCAAACGTCAGATCGCTGACCATGCCACCCTGACCTTCGTCCTTACACCACTCAAAACGCTGCTTGCTGCCAGCGGTATCTATCTGGCGCTGATCAATCTGGATCTTGGCAACGGATTCGACAGCTTCTGGCTGAAGGCTTACCGCATCAGCTTTATCATTGTGATCACCTGGATTCTGCTCCGTCTGTGCGAATGCACCTCGGACAGTCTGTTCCATTTTAACCGGAAGCTGGACGAACAGCTGGATGTCAGCCTCGACAAAACCATCATCACTCTGCTCAAAAAGATCGTCAAGGTGCTTATCCTGATCGTAGCAGGAATTGCTGTGCTGAGTGAAACCGGCATCAATGTCACCACCGTCATCACCGGTATCGGACTCGGCGGTCTGACCTTCGCGCTGGCTGCACAGGACACCGCACAGAATCTGTTCGGCGGTCTGGTCATCCTGTTCGACAAGCCATTCTCGGTGGACGATTGGATCTCCACCTCCTCGATCGAAGGTGTGGTGGAGGACATCAACCTGCGCTCCACCCGTATCCGCACCTTCCCTAACTCGCTGGTCATCGTTCCAAACTCCAGCTTAGTTTCTTCTCCTATCACCAACTGGTCCAAGATGAACAAGCGCCGTGCCTCCTTCTCGATTGGTCTGACCTATGATACCCCGATGGAGAAGATGCAGACCTGCGTTGCCCGCATCACCGAGATGGTCAACCAGAATCCAGAGGTTATTCCATCGGATACCGTTGTTCGTTTTGATACCTTTGCCGACAGCAGCCTGAACATCTCGCTGGTCTTTTTCACCCGTCCAACCGGTTATGCAGACTTCCAGCGCATCAAAGAGGCGGTCAACTACGGTATCATGCAGATTGTGGAGGAAGAGGGACTGAGCTTTGCCTTCCCAACCCGCACACTGTATGTAAATTCTTCCGAAGCTTCTCAAAATTAAAACTTTACTTTTTAACCTCTTTTGGAGACAGAAAAATTATTTTCTGTCTCCATTTCTATTTTTACTTTACTTTTTTTGCAAAAATAAAAGTGTTTGTTTTACTTTCTGATATTTTTTTACAGAAAAATAGATTCTTTTTTAAAGAGCACTTTACATTCTGATTTTTTTCCTGTACAATTTGTAGTATAAAATGATCGTTATCTGTTCCATATCCCTTGCTTTACCACAGGAACAGCTCCTCATTCAACATTATTCTACAAAGGACAGGACAAAAAGCATGGACGTTATTCAAAGAATTCACAGCCTTTATCCCGAGATGACAAAAAAGCAGAAAAGCATTGCCGATTATCTCCTGGAGTTTCCTGAGGATATCTCCTATATCACCCTGGCACAGCTCAGCCGCGCCACCTCCTCGTCGGAGCTGACCCTGCTTCGCTTCTGCCAGAAGGTAGGCTATCCCAACTTCCTGGAGCTGAAAAATGCCTTTCGTGAGTACACACAGAACATGGTCAAGCTCCTCTCGTCGCCGCAGTACTTTGTTCCCGACACCACCATCACCGATGCCGACGGAAAATCCGAGCTGCTGCGTCAGATCTGCCGCGAGGAAGCGGATGCCAGCCGAGAGTTTTTCTCCTCGCTGGACCTTCTTTCGATCATCTCGGCAGCAGAAGCTGTCCGCAAGGCAAAGCGCATCTTCATCTGCGCCCACGATATTTCCCATATTCTGGCGGAGTTTCTGCTGGCAAGGCTCAAGCTGCTCTACTTTGATGCTTACCTCATCGAGCTTGGCGACCTTAGCGACACCGAGGACAAGCTGGACAAGCTGACACCGGACGATCTGGTCATCTTCATCGCCTTTCCAAAGTATTACTACCCGCTGAGCAGCATCGCCAAAAATGCCTTCTCCCATGGCTCGGTGATCCTGACCATCACCGACAGCATCTCCTCTCCGACGGTGCAGTACAGCAAGCACATTCTGCTGTGCCATACCGCTACCCGCGTCTTTTATAACTCGCTCAATCTGCCAATGGCTCTGGCAAACCTGCTGCTGTCCTATCTGGTCATCGACCTGGGACCGGATTATCGCAGCCGCGATCTCAGCAATGCGCCTTCCTCTCCTTCTGCAAAGTAAATATCCGATAAAACAGCAACCGGCGCCTTCCGTTTGGAAGGCGCCGGTTTTGCATTTACTTGTGTTCTTCTTTGGTTTCCTGTGTTTCCTTTGGCGGCTGTGCTGCCTGACGAGGCTGGTCGTGGTGGTTTTTCTTTGCCTTCATGCGCTGCAGCTTTGGCAGCAGCTTTGCAAAGCCTGCGTAAATGAGCGGGTTATATACCTTGTCAAACTCGCCGATAAACTCGGTCGCGCCTTCGCGGCGGCAGAAGCCCTCTTTAAACTTATACAGACCATTGGTTTTATCCAGAATAAAGACTCCGCCAAAGTCATAGATTTTCGAGCCATTTTCATAGCCCCAGCGGATCATCTCCGCCTGCATCGCATAGTTTGGCATCAGATTGCGCTTGTTGTTCGAGCTTGCACCGTAGATATACCAGGTCTTGTGGCCGTAGTGGATACAGATGGCGCCGGAAAGCGCCTCTCCCTCGTGCTCTGCCAGATAGACGCGCAGAAGGTCGCTGCCCTCATAAGCCTGCAGCATCCGACGGAAGTACTCATACGGACGATGACCAATTTTATCGCGGATGGCAGTGATTTCGTACAGATTAAAGAATTTTTTGAGGTCCTCCTCACTTCTCGACCAGCGTACCGTCACTCCCTTGCGGGCAGAAAGACGGATATTGTAACGGGTCTTTTCGCTGAAGTGCGGCATCAGCTCATCAAAGGACGGTTCATCCAGATTGAGAATCATGTTATAACGCGGCTGAATCAGGTCGTACTTGTCGCAGCCATCGTTGCGCACCTGCAGTCCCAGTTTGCGGTATTCCTGTTCCAGCTCGGGCATTCTGGGCAGCTCTGGGTCAAAGCGCAGCATAAAGGCATGGTATTTCTTTGCCAGCGGCTTTGCTTCGTCGATCAGCCGCATGACCAGTGCAGTATCGTGAAGGTCACAGATCGGTGCACGCGGCGCGTACATCATCGAAAATCCACCCAGAATCTTTCGGATAATCAGTGACATCGCTGCAATGATCTTTCCATCTTCCTCCAGATATACCTGCTCTCCGATCCATCCATCTTTGACCTTTTCCCAGGCCAGGTCCTGTGTCGCATTGGCATAGGGGGAGGTCCGCACAAAGTTTTGATATTCCTCGACCTTTTTCAGGTCGCTGTGATTTAAAATCGGCATCTGTTGTTCACCCCTGTTCTATCATATCGAAAGCAACCGCTTGGCGATTGCCAGGTCGGATTCATAATATACATATTCTCCCCTGACCTTCTGATATACCTCCTCGCCCTTGGCTGCCAGCACAATGACATCCCCAGGCTGGGCGGTGGTGATTGCTTTTTCCACTGCCTGTGCGCGGTCCTCGATGATCTCATAAGGAGTATGATACGGTTCTACAAAGGAGGCAATCTCCTCGCAGATGGTGCGCACATCCTCAAACTGCGGGTCCTCAGCGGTCAGATAGAGGTAGTCGGCATTCTGTCCGGAGAGTGTGCCGATGTCGCGGCGGCGCAGGAAGGCTTTGCCGCCAGGACAGCCGACGACAACCACAATTCTGCGGCCTGGATAGTCCGCCTTGAGCGATTCATACAGCTTTTTGAAGCTGAGGTAGTTGTGTGCATAATCGACCAGCACGGTAATGCCGTCCTTCTCAAAAAGGTTCATGCGGCCCTGCACCTCGTTTTTGAGCAGACCTTCGCGGATCGACTGTTCGTCCACACCCAGCGCTGTCGCCGAGGCGATGGCAGCCAGCGCATTCTCCACATTGAAGCGTCCTGCCATGTGGATGCGCCACTCCTGCTCCTTCATGCCATGACTGGTAGTGAAGGTAAAGCCGACATCCTCCTTGCGGATGTCACGCAGCACCCAGCAGTCCTCGTCGTCGAGGTCGGCAGTTGCCAGTGTACCGAAGGTGATGACCCGTTTAGCATGGGCGCGTGCACGGTCGAGCACCCGCTGTGCATGGTCCATGTCGCGGTTGATGACTGCGGTCTTGCAGTGCTCCATAAATTGCAGCTTGCAGGAGAAATAGTCCTCGAAGTCGGTGTGTTCCAGCGGACCGATGTGGTCCTCGCCGATGTTCAAAAACATGCCCAGGTCATATTCCACCCCGTAGACACGGTTTAATTTGTACGCCTGCGACGAAACCTCCATCGTCAAAAAGGAGATGCCGCTGTCGCGGGTCTGCGCAAAATAGCGCTGGAGATCGGGCGATTCCGGCGTGGTCAGGTGCGCCTCATGCTGCTCGACGCCGGTATCCACCTCGACGGTGGAGAGCACCGCACTCTTTGGAACGCCGCACAGCTCAGGATGGCTCTTGCAGAAGGTGTCCAGAATGTTCTTCATGAAATAGGTGGTGGTAGTCTTTCCCTTGGTGCCGGTCAGTCCCACCAGACGGAAGGACTGGTAGGCGTGATGATAAAATTCGATCGCCACCAGGCTCATTGCCTTGCGAATGTCACTGGTGATGATGCAAGGCAGCTGGACATCGTAGCGCTGCTGCGCAAGATAGACACCTGCGCCCTTGGAGATGGCGTCCTGAAGGTAGGCTTCCTTGAAGGAAGCGCCCTTGCAGATGAAAAAGGTGTTTGGCTGTACGTCCGCAGAGCTGTACGAGAGGTAATCAAAAGGATGATTCAGCAGCTCCTGCGGGCAGGAATATTCAACAAGCAGGTTGTCCTTGTTCAAAAGATCGACAACCTGCTGGATGGTAATGGAGTCATTCATCGTCAAAAATGTCCTTTCCTGTGATAATATCAGTATGTCTTTCTTATTATATCATGTTCTTACCTCAAAACAAGACCCAGCTTGTTAAAAGAAACTGCAAAGGATATGACCGTTTTGTTGTCTTTGTGTATCCGGCAGCGCATAAGCTGTAACAGGTTTTTCTGATTCTTCCCCACAAGACATGTTCTGTATACAAAATCAATACAAAAACCTTACATTTCCTGCGCGGCAGCTCTGGAAGAAAGTCGATTTCGGTGCTATAATTGTTTAATAAATAGAAAAATCGGGAATTTTGCTGGTAATTTTGTACCCCGATCAAATCACGGGAAAAAGCAGGGAGGGAATACAGGATGTCTTTTGTAGAATTTCACGATGTCAAAAAGGTCTATCACATGGGAGAAATCACCATCAACGCCCTCAATGATGTTAACTTCAGCGTAGAAAAGGGAGAGTTCTGTGTCGTTGTCGGTGCTTCCGGCGCCGGAAAAACCACCATTCTGAACATCCTCGGCGGAATGGACACCCTCAGTGAAGGCTCGGTGTGGCTCGATGGCAAGGAGATCTCCGCCTACACATCCCGCCAACTGACCGAATATCGCCGCTACGACATCGGCTTTGTCTTTCAGTTTTACAACCTTGTCCAGAATCTGACTGCACTGGAAAACGTCGAGCTTGCCGCACAGATCTGCAAAAATCCGCTGCCGGCTGCCACCGTCCTGGAGGAAGTCGGACTCAAAGACCGCATGGGCAACTTTCCGGCACAGCTCTCCGGCGGTGAACAGCAGCGTGTCGCCATCGCAAGAGCGCTTGCCAAAAACCCCAAGCTGCTGCTGTGCGACGAGCCAACCGGTGCGCTCGACTACAACACCGGCAAAGCCGTCCTGAAGCTGCTGCAGGACACCTGCCGCCAAAGCGGCGTCACCGTCATCGTCATCACCCACAACCAGGCCATCACCGCGATGGCCGACCGCATTATTACCGTCAAGAGCGGCACCGTTGTCAGCGAGGTTCTGAACCCGAACATCGTGCCGGTTGAACAGATCGAGTGGTAATTTTGTCCTGAACAAAAAGGGGTGAAGTGATGGGATCTTCGATGAGGAAAACCACACTGCGCGAGATCCGTCAGAGCTTTGGCAGATACTTTGCCATCGTTGCGATCGTCGCGCTGGGTGTCGGTCTGTTTTCCGGCCTGAAAGTAACCAGAAGTGCCATGGTCAGCAGTGCACAGCTGTATTTTGACCAAACCAATCTATACGATCTTCGGCTGGTGTCCACCGTCGGCTTTGACACCGACACCGCCAAACAGCTCTCCCGCAGAGAGCGTATCCTCGACGCAGAGGGTGCTATCTCGGTGGATGTCCTGATGCAGAACAATGAGGGCGAAGAAACCGTCCTGAAGGTGCACAGCCTGATGGAACAGCAAAACCTGCCGGTCGTTGTCCACGGCCGGATGCCGCAGTCTGCCGACGAGTGTGTCGTGGACGCACTTGCCTTCGGTGAGGACGCCATCGGCACAACGCTGACCTTATCGAGCAACAACGACGAGGATACCGACGAGATGTTCGCTCAGAAGAGCTTCCGCATCGTCGGCACGGTCAACTCCTCCTACTATGCAAACTATGAGCGCGGCACCACTTCGCTGGGCAACGGCACCATTCAGGGCTTTATGATGGTGGACAGAGAAGCCTTCGACTGTGACTACGACACCGAAATCTTTCTGCGGGTCAACACCGGCGGCGCTGCCATCTACTCGGATGAATATGATGATTCCATCGACGAGGTGGAGGACTGGCTGGAGGACTATGCACAGGAGCAGGCAGACCAGCGCTACGAACGCCTGAAAGCCGAGGCACAGGAGGAACTCTACGTCGCACAGCAGCAGCTGACCAACGAAACCTCCAAGGGAGAGCTGGAGCTAAACGACGCTTCCGCCCAGCTTTCCAGCGCACAGGTGGAGCTGGAAAGCGGAAAGGCGCAGTTTCAGAGTGGAAAATCCGAGCTGGAAAGCGGAAAAGCACAGCTTCAGCAGCAGGAACAGGAGCTGCAGCAGCAGAAAACCGAACTGCTGCTGCAAAAGCAATCGGTGCTCAACGGGCTCTCCCAGGTGGCAGCCGCCAAAGCACAGACTGCCAGCCTGGACTCGACCTCCTATGCGCAGGCACTCAGCCAGGAACAGCAGCTGCAGGCAAGCCTCAGCCAGATTGAGGCGGGACTGATCGAGATCGAATCCGGTCTGCAGCAGATTCAGCAGCAGAAAACCGAGTTAATTACAAAGGAAGCCGAGCTGCGCGACTCACAGATGCAGCTGGAAGCGGCACAGCGCGAATATGACGCCGGTCAGAAGGATTATCAGCAGGGCGTCGAGGAGCTAAACCAAAGCACAGAGGATGCGCAGGAGGAGCTGGACGACGCGCAGGAGGAGATCGACGACATGGAGGAGCCGGACGTCTACGTGCTGGACCGCAACACTAACATCGGCTACGCCAGCTTTGACAATGACTCCTCCATTGTAGATGCTATCGCCAACGTCTTCCCTATCTTCTTCTTCCTGGTCGCTGCACTGGTATGCGTCACCACCATGAACCGCATGGTCGAGGAACAGCGCACCCAGATCGGTGTGCTCAAGGCGCTGGGATACAGCGAAGGCAGCATCATGGGAAAATATCTGTTCTATTCGGGCAGCGCTGCCGGATTAGGCTGCCTGTTCGGGTTCTTCGGCGGGTCGTACATCTTCCCGTTGGTCATCTGGCAGGCCTATAAGATCATGTACACCATGGGCGACATCCAGTTTGTACTTGATCCCAAACTGGCGCTGATTTCGCTGGTCGCCGCCATGCTGTGTTCGATGGGAACCACCTTCCTCAGCTGCCGCTACGAGCTGATCAGCGTTCCTGCACAGCTGATCCGTCCAAAAGCGCCCAAGGCCGGCAAACGAATCCTGCTGGAATACATTCCGTTTTTATGGAACAACCTGTCCTTCCTGGTCAAGGTTTCGATTCGAAATGTACTGCGCTATAAAAAGCGCTTCTTCATGATGGTGCTGGGTATCGGCGGCTGTACAGCGCTGCTGGTCACCGGCTTTGGCATCAAAAACTCGATTGCAAACGTCGCCGAACAGCAGTTTGTCAACATCCAGACCTACGGCATCAGTGCCTTGATGAAGGAAAACTATACGCAGGGAGAATGGGAGGAGATCAAAGAATATCTGCAGGAGGAAACCTCCGGCTATGCGCTTGTCTCCGAACGTTCGATGGATGTTTCCCTGGCTGACGGCGGCTCCAAGTCGATCACCCTGGTCATTCCCGAGGATGTTTCCCGCATCGACGACTACTGGGATCTGCACGATCAGGATGGCAATCCAATCGCTTATCCTCAGGAGGGCGAAGCGGTCCTCAATCGGGAATTTGCCCGCCGCAACGGCATCGACATCGGACAGGTATTGACACTGACCGACGAGGACGGACACGAGCTACAGCTTCGTGTCACAGCATTGAGCGAAAACTACATCTACAACTATCTGTATCTGTCGCCGGAAAGCTGGGAAAATCAGACCGGCGAAGCCGCTGACTTCCGAACCATCTATGTCAACACCGAGGGTGTACAGGATGAACACACCGTTCTGGCACAGCTGATGAACTTTGACGCGATGAGCAGCGTCACCGTCAATGCGGATACACTGGAAAAATTCAACAACATGATGCAGAGTCTGGACTACATTGTCATCCTGATTATCATCTGTGCAGGCTCGCTGGCCTTCATTGTTCTTTACAACCTGACCAACATCAATATCACCGAGCGCATCCGTGAGATTGCAACCATCAAGGTGCTCGGCTTCTACCCGTCAGAAACGGCCTCCTATGTTTTCCGTGAAAACATCTTCCTCACCGCCATCGGCGGCGCCGTTGGACTGGGTCTGGGCAAGGCGCTGCACTGGTTTGTCATGGAGCAGATCAAGGTCGATCTGGTCAGCTTTGACAAGATCATCCTGCCGACCAGCTACCTTTACAGCATCATCCTGACCTTTGTCTTTGCCTGCATCGTCAACCTGGTGATGTTCTCCAAGCTGGAAAAGATCAACATGGCAGAATCGCTCAAATCCATCGAATAAACATACAAAAAGGACGAACAGAGATTTTCTGTTCGTCCTTTTTTACGGTGATTATCCAGTTATTTCTTCAAACGCTCCAGCCAGTCGGACAGGCAGTCGACGTGGTGTCCTTCAAAGCCGGTGACTGCATCGGCACAGCACATGCTGTCCAGCACGGCCTCCTCGGCACATTCTGCCATGGCGCGGAATGCAAGGTCGATCTTATTTTCCGGCATCACTTCCATGCTGCACACCGCCTGTTCATCGTAGCGGATGCGTCTTGCCGTGGAAAAGCCGATCATGATCTCTCCGCTGCCGTGACCCACAAAGCTACCAAGCCGTGCCAGTCCTACGCTGGCACGCTTGAGGATGCGCTCCAGCTGCCGCTCGCTGACCGGAAGGTCGGTGGCGGCAATCATCATGATGCTGCCCTTGTCCGAAGCCTGCTGCATCGCCGCTTCGGTCTGGGTCTGCTGTGCGATGACCCTGCCGATGTTTTCTCCTGCGATGGTCAGGTCTGCCATGCGGCCGTGGTTGGATTGCACCAGCAGGCCGATGGTGTAGATCTTGCCGTCAATTTCGATCAGTCGGGAAGCCGAACCGATGCCGCCTTTGAGTCCATGGCAGATGGTTCCCTTGCCCGCACCAATATCGCCCAGTGCAAAATCCTTCTGTGCCCACTCAATCGCTGCAAACAGATGCTCCTGATGTACGGCACGGTGGCAGATGTCATTGAGGCGGCTGTCGTTGCACTCGCCGACCACTGGATTGATGCTCTTCATCACGACGCCGTCCTTCCGGCAGCGCTGCACCATGTATTCCACCAGGGCATCCTGCATCAGTCCCACATTCAGCGTATTGGTCAGCGCGATTGGGGTTTCCAGCGTACCCAGCTCCTTGACCTGCACCAGTCCGGTGGTCTTGCCAAAGCCGTTCCAGACAAAGCAGGCCGCCGGCAGCTTTTCTGCAAAGATGTTCTGCTCACACGGCAGAATTACGGTGACGCCGGTCTTATGCTGGTCAGTGTCGATGGTACAGTGTCCTACCCTGACGCCGGCAACATCGGTAATTTTGTTATAGTGGCCAGGTGGAAGTTCTCCCACGATGATTCCATAATCTCTGATACGCTTACTTTTCATGTCAAAACCCCCTCTTTGCTGTCCTTAACCCTGTCGTTTCAGGCTCTTTGTGCTGTTTTGCTCCGTTTTAGTCTCTTCCTGCTGGGTGGATGCTGCCTTTTTGCTGCTGGATGTTGTCTCAAAGTAGGAGCGTTCCGCCAGCACTCCCGGAGCACTGTTGTCCTCAACGTAATAGTCGACCGCATACTTTTTGCCCGCCAGGAAGGTCGGCGCGTCGCTGGCGCGCTGGTTGCCGTCATCCCAGGTCAGATCGACCATATAGTAGTTGCCGTCCAGCCACACATAGTTCCAGGCGTGCGGCTCCTTATAATAGCCGGTGACGATCCAACAGGGGATCTGTGCCTTATCGCACAGCAGCTTGAAAGCGTAGGCATAGCCCTGACAGACCGCCTTTCCCTCCATCAAAGCACCATAGGCATGGAAGGCGGTTGGATATTTGGTCGAGTCGCTCTGCGCCGCCTGAGTGTCATACTCTACGCGGTCCACCAGCGTCTCCTGAAAATATTGCAGCAGCTCGACGGTGGAATTTGTCTGCTGCTTACCTTGCTCGACGATGCGGTCCACTTCGTCAAACATCGCCTGTTTCTGCTGTCCGGTGAGGTCGAGATACTCCAGACGGTAGACTGCACGGTAGTATCCGTCCTGATTGGAGTAGTACACAAACTCGGTCTGATTGCTCAAAAAGCTCTCTGGATAGTCCCGACGAACCTGATACAGCGCCCGACGGCACAGCTCAATGAAGGTATCCTTGTCCTTGACAGGATTTTCAATGGTTAAATCCAGGCTGGTCTGTCCCGAAAGAATCGCCTGACTCAGCTGGCGATAAATCTGCATCTCTAACTCTGTCTGTCCGAAAAAACGAGTGACTACACCCTCCTGTTTGACAGGCTCCACCCGAACGGCGGACGCCTGCAGCGGCAGTGCGGAGACAGCTGCTGCTGCCAGTGCAATACACAGCATTTTTTTGAGTTGTCTGGTAAAATGATTTGTGTGCATGAAAACATTCCTTCCTTAGAAGATCCGGTAAACCTCAAGAGCGAACCTCCGGCGATACGATGTCGGCGCTCTGACTGTCTTTCCCTTTTTGCCGGATAGTGCCAGTATACCATGATTTTTCCGCTAATTCCAGAGAGAGGGATTGTTTTTACAGAAATTTACAAATTTAAAAATTGACAAAAGTATGTTGGGTTATGTACTTTATACTGATAGCGTGATAAAATATAAGAATCATAAAGCGTTCGGCTCAATGCCGGCAGGAGGGTAAGAAGATGGTACAAACAACCGATATGCGCAGCGGCAATATTATACGCGGACTGATTCAGATGGCGCTGCCGCTGATGCTGCTCAATCTCATCAATTCCTTTTACAACATTGTGGACACCTTTTTCGTCGGACAGATCGGTGAATTACAGGTAGGCGCGGTATCGCTGGTCAATCCGATCATGAACTGCGCGGTCGCCTTTGCTACCGGTTTGAGTGCAGCGGCACTGGCGCTGATCTCCCGCGCAGTCGGCGCCTCCGACCACGAGAAATCAAACGAACTTGCCACCCATCTGATTCTGCTGTCCGTCATCATCGGCGCAGTCATGACCATCGTTACACTGGTGGCGATGGATGGCATTCTGGCGTGGCTGAAAACCCCTGAAGAAATCTACAACGACAGCCGCAGCTATCTGTTTGGTATCTCGTTTGACTATGCAGGAATGTTTCTGCTGTCGGTATTTCATGCCATCCATCAGGCAAACGGCGACAGCAAAAGCGGTGTGCGTTTAAACAGCATTGCAGCCATCCTGAACATGATCCTCGACCCAATCTTCATCTTTGTGCTGGGCATGGGCACACTGGGTGCAGCAATCGCCACTACCCTGTCCAAAGTACTTGTGTTGCCTCTGATGTGCTGGCAGCTCTACCACGACCACAACGTCAGCCGTGTCAACATCCGCGCCTATCCTCTCACACTGCGCTCGGTCAAGGAGATTATGGTGGTCACCATCCCTGCTTCGGTGGGACAGTTCTTCACCGCCTTCGGCTTTATCCTGATGAACAAGGCCATCATCTATTACGGCTCGATTGCAATGTCCGCCTACGGACTGGGCAGCAAGATTGCCAACCTCTTTTACATCCCAGTCAATGGTTTGGGCGGCGCGCTGTCTGCTTTCATCGGTCAGAATCTGGGCGCAGGTGACATTCCACGTACCCGCTCATGCTACCACAAGTCGATGATTATCTGTGCATGGATTTCGGTGGTCACTACGATCTTCGGATGGATCTGTGCGCCGCATATTATCCCCTTCTTTGTCAACAACGCCTCTCAGGAACTGCTGACCATGGCAAACGAATACACCTTCTATTCGGTGGCAACCGTCTTTTTCATGGGCTGGTACAGCCTGCTCAACGGTGTATTCAACGGCTCAGGCCATACCGCCTATACCCTGTGCCTGTCGGTATTCCGTCTCTGGGGTTGTCGTATCCCGATGATCTACCTGTTCCGCTTCCTTGGATTTGGTCCGACCGGCATCTGGTGGTCCATGGTGCTCAGCAATCTCTGTACCTGCGTAGTAGGACAGGTGATGTATCAGTTCCATCGCTGGGAACGCCGTCCTGGTCAAAAGCGTGAAAAACAAGCCGTCCAGGCATAACAGAAAAGAAGTTCTAAAACAACAGGAGCCACACTGAATGATCATTCAGTGTGGCTCCTGCTTATTGTGATGTAATTATCGTTCTACTGCCGCATCGCTGATCGACACGATGCCGTGCAGATCACTTTCTTTGCCGGTGCCAAGCATCTGGTAGATACCTTCCAGCATCTTTTCCTTGTCATAGGGCAGCGTGCCGGTGACCATCACCGGATTGGTCACATGGCTGGTGGAAAATCCGGTGGGAGTGGAAAGCTCCAGGTGTTCCAGCAGACAGGCAAGCTCCTCGATTCGTTCACGACCATTTGCCTGCAGAAAGCTGCCTTCTTTGCACCAGGTTTCCAGCTCGGTATCAGGAAATACCGTCAGATTCATCATGATAATGTTGGACGAACGCACCTGATTGAGCATCTCGGCGCTGGCAATGGCGTTTTCCTCTCCGCAGCCATGGCCGCCCAATCCATAAATCAGGATGGAATTAAAGGGGATGTTTGCCTCGTTGAGCTTTTTTAACTGCTCGACCGCTTCGGCGGCAGTGTGTCCCTTTTTCATCAGTTTCAGGATGCGGTCGCTGCCGCTTTCCAGTCCGATGTACAAAAAGCCCAGTCCCAGCCGGTGCAGCTCCTTGAGCTGTTCGACGCTCTTATCGCGCAGATTCTTGATCGACGCATACATCGACACACACGCGCAGTAAGGCAGATATTTTTTGATCTGCACCAGAATCTCCTTCATCTGCTCAAACGGCAGACACAGAGGTTCACCGCCCACCAAAAAAACCCGTTCGGTGTAAGGGTTGTAGCCGGCAGCATCCCGAAGGTCCGCAATAATCTGGCGCATCGGGATGACTTCAAAGTCGACCGTCTTGTACATATTACAGAAGGCACACTGGTTATACGAACAGCCGCAGGTCACCTGCAATAGCAGCGAGTGACGCTCAAACGGCGGATAATAGATGATCTGGTCATACCGCATAGAAAAACCTTCTTTCCGATTTTCTTTCAGTATAATCCTTTTTTGTCCAGACGACAAGTATCAGCGCGCAAGATAGGTGCGGGAAATCTCCTCCAGCTGCTCCCAGCACTGTTCCATCTGGCGCACCAGGGTAAACTGGGTGCGGGCACGGTCAAGGTTATGATGCTCACGGCTGATCTTGAAATAGTGGTCGCCCTCCAAATAGTCGGTCAGAAAGCGCATACCACATTCGAGGGTCATCAGCTTGGCGCCCCATGGCAGTGTGAGAATCTCTCTCTCGGTCAGCGACTGGCCTGCCTGCTCCAGAAATCCCTGCGCACATACCTTGTACAGTTCCGGCAGGAAGTGGACCTTGCTCTGATCCTCCTCGTCCTCGCGGCAGTCATTGGCGCCAAAGCGGACGGTGTCGCCAAAATCGTTGGCGGCAAGTCCCGGCATGACGGTGTCCAGGTCGATGACGCACAGACCCTTCATCGTCTGCGCGTCCAACAGGACGTTATTGAGTTTGGTGTCGTTGTGGGTGACACGCAGCGGCAGCTGTCCCTGTTTCTGCAGATCGACCATCACTGCGCAGTCAGCTTTGCGTGCACGCAGAAAGTCGATCTCCTCCTGCACAGCGGCTGCTCTGCCCAGTTTATCCTCAGCGACTGCACGTTCAAAGTCGCCATAGCGTTTGACCGTGTCGTGAAATTGTGGAATCGTCTCACTGAGCTGCTCCGCCGGAAAATCGCTCAGCAGCCGCTGAAAGCGTCCAAATGCTGCGGCGCATTCGTACAGGTCCTGCTCATTTCTGGCTTTCTGAAGGCAGACATTGTCCTCGATATAGGACAGCATCCGCCAGCAGCTGCCGTCGTCCAGGCGCACATACAGTCCACCGTCGTCACAGCGGATCACCTGCATCGCTTCGCGGTCGACATCGCCGCCGGCCGCGCGGGTCTTTTCGCGCAAAAATTCGGTCACGCGCAGGATATTCTCCATCAGACCATCCACGTCGCGGAAGGTGTTGGTGTTGATGCGCTGCAAAATATACTGCTTCTTCTCGGTTTTTACCCGATAGGTATCGTTGATATGGCCGCTGCCGAAGGGTTCAGCCTCTTTGATCTCTCCCAGACTGGCCCAGGCAGCCAGTGCCTGCCATTGTGTTGATGTCTGCATTCTCTTCCGGTCCTTTCTATCTTTGCTGCTGCGGCGCCCACAGAGGCTGTGGATACAGGCCCTCTTTGCTCATCCGCTCAAAGGCAGCAACCACCGTCTCCTTGTCCTGCTGATAGGTCACGCCGTACCAGCGGTCGGAGCTGGTCAGCACGCGCACCTTGGCGTTTTCCTCGTGGATCATCCGGCTGACAATCGACGGCAGGAAGTACTCGGCCTTGAGCGGGTTTTCTTTCATCGCCTGTTCCAAAAAGGCTGGGAAGCCTTCCTGTGCCCGTTTGAGGAAGCTCTGCGGAAATCCCCAGAAATTCATCGACACTGGCACCTGCGGGTCCAGAGCAGTGAAGGTTTTTCCCTCGTCCTCGCTGTAACCGATGTTCTGTCCATCTGCTTCGATCCAGGTGCGTTCGGTTACCTCCTGCAAAAATCCCTCGCTGCTGACCTTGCAGATACCGCGGGAGACATGTCCGCTCTCGGTGACGGTGCTGCTCAATGGATAAGCAACCATTGCACAGCGCTCCTCGTCGCTGCAAAGCAGATCAAACAGCAGCTTGTATCCGTGCGGACCATAGTAGTCGTCAGCATTGATGACAGCAAACGGTGCGTTGATCACCTGTGCCGCGCACAAAACTGCATGACCGGTGCCCCAGGGTTTTTCCCTGCCTTCTGGAACAGAAAATCCCTGCGGCAGGTTGTCCAGCGTCTGGTAGGCATAGCGAACCTCAATATGCTCGCGCAGATGGCTGCCGACCGCCTCCTCGAATGCCTGCTCCATCTCCGGCTTGATGACAAAGACCACCGTTTCAAATCCGGCGCGCTTTGCGTCATACACCGAGTAATCCAAAATCTTTTCCCCATGCTTTCCCATCGGGTCGATCTGTTTGAGTCCATGATAACGGCTGCCCATTCCCGCAGCCAGCACAACCAAAACCGGTTTGTTCATGCCTTCTCTCTCCCATCTTGTGTCAAAGATTTGCCTTGTTTGCAGGCAAATCTTTGGTTTGATAAAAAATCACTTGTCTCAGTATAGCCGTTTTCGATGGGTTTGTCCAGCAATCAAACACCTTCCGCTTAACTTTTCCGCCGTCTGCATACAAAAACCTCTCTGTTTTTGAACAGAGAGGTTTTTTAAACTGCCGTCACCTTTTTATTAAAGGGCCTGCTTGTTTTTGAGCTGAAGTTTGAGGTTGTCCGCGATCATCGCAATAAACTCGGAGTTGGTGGGTTTTCCACGGCTGTTGCGGATGGTGTAACCAAAGTAAGAGTTGAGAACATCGACGTCGCCGCGGTCCCATGCTACCTCAATGGCGTGGCGAATCGCACGTTCTACACGGCTGGATGTGGTATTGTTCATCTTGGCGATGGTCGGATACAAGAGCTTTGTCACCGAATTGATCATATTGGGATCATTGACTGCCAGCACGATGCCGTCGCGCAGATAGTGATAGCCTTTGATGTGCGCCGGCACTCCGATCTGGTGGATGATTTCGGTCACCATCACCTCCAGGTTTGGACGTGCTGCGCCCTGAACATTGTTATCGCCTTTGTCCTTGTCCGAACGTCCGGTCAGCTGGAAGATGCGCTCTGCCACCATCTGCGGATCGATCGGCTTGAGGAAGCAGTAGGCTACACCGGAGGAAACCAGCTCCCTTTCTAGAATCGGGTTATTGTAGGTCGAGATAACCATAAAGATAGGAACGGTTTTGCCGTTTTCCCGCACCTGCTTGATGACACCGATGGCATCCAGATAGGGCATGAACACATCCATCAGCACCACATTTGGCTGATAGTCGCGGATCATCTCGAGCATCAGCTGTCCGTCCTTGGGTGCAACGGTGGTTTCAAAGCCACATCCACGAAGTGTTGCCGTACATTTTGCGCAAAATTCTTTATCATCGTCAGAAATCAGAATTTTCAATTTAGAATCCATATATAAGTCCTCCCACTCTAATAATTTTCCATACTTTTCCAATAAATGGAAATTTCTGGAAATAGATTATCATATTTTACAGACCTTTGCAAGAGCGGAAAATGGATTTTTTATCCGATGAGGCTGTTTTTTTGAAAAAAACTATTATTCTAACAAAAGTTCACGCAAAAAAATTGTCATTTTTAAAACTATTTACCGGAAAAATGGCAGAAGTTTTCGCCGCTTCCTCGGCGAGGTCAGCATTAGGATTGTCAAAAACAGGCAGAAGCACCTGCCCTTGTTTTGACAACAAAAAAAATCCCGACCGCGATTGCGATCGGGATTTCTGGAGGCGACACCCAGATTTGAACTGGGGAATAAAGGTTTTGCAGACCTCTGCCTTACCACTTGGCTATGTCGCCATATTGGAGCGGGTTACGAGGCTCGAACTCGCTACCTCCACCTTGGCAAGGTGGCGCTCTACCAGATGAGCTAAACCCGCAAATTGGTGCCTTCGGTCGGAATCGAACCAACGACACGAGGATTTTCAGTCCTCTGCTCTACCAACTGAGCTACAAAGGCATAGCCTAAAAATAGGCTGGCGACCTGGATGGGGTTCGAACCCACGACCTCTAGCGTGACAGGCTAGCGTTCTAACCAACTGAACTACCAGGCCATATTTGGTGGGAACTACAGGGCTCGAACCTGTGACCCTCTGCTTGTAAGGCAGATGCTCTCCCAGCTGAGCTAAGCTCCCACATTTTCTGTTCTCAGGTCCTTGGCATTTCGTTTGCCGTTGTTGTCCTGACAACGTAGATTATTATACTATGAGATTTTGAAAATGTCAACACTTTTTTGAAAAAAATTTCCATTTTTTCAAAAGGTCTCATTTTCCGCTTAACTAAGCCATTTTAAGAGCATTTGGAGGCTGGTTTTCAGAGGTTATTACGTAAAATATTGAATATTTTTTGATTGGTCTTGCCTTTGCTTTACACTCCTATCTTATGCAGGCAAAGTTCCAAAGTTTCCTGTACAGCAAAAAAATCCGCAGAAATTTTTTCTGCGGATTTTTGCAAGCTATGCTTTTTTGCTCCGGATCACTTTGATCAGATTTCGGATGTCGTTGGGTGTAAACTCATACTTTTTATCGCAGAACTGACAGCCAACCTCAATGGTCTTGTCCTCCTGCTCAATCTCCTCCAGCTCCTTGGTGCCCAGGCTGATGAGTGCGCGCTCCACCCTTGCACGGCTGCAGTCACAGACGTATCCCATCTGATACTCGTCAATGATGTTTGGCTCAAAGCCATCCATCGCTGCAAAGGCGATCTGTTCCGGCGTCATTCCCTGACGGATCATGGTCGATACCGGCGGCAGCTTTTTGATGTTCCCTTCCACGTGGGAGATGGTCTCCTCATCTGCACCTGGCAGCAGCTGCAGCAGATAGCCGCCTGCCGCCGCAACACTCAGGTCAGGGTTGACCAGCACGCCCAGACCGCAGACGGTTGGAATCTGTTCGCTGGTCGCATAGTAGTTGGTGATGTCCTCGGCGATCTCTCCCGATACGATCGGCACCTGTCCGACGTATGGTTCCTTCATGCCCATGTCCTTGATGACATACAGGAATCCGTCGTCGCCCACTGCTCCTGCAACGTCCAGCTTTCCTTTGCTGTTGAGCGGAATCTCAACAACAGGGTTGCCTACATAGCCCTTGACGTTGCCAGTACCGTCCGATACGGCGATCAGCATTCCAGCTGGGCCCTTGCCTTCCATGCGCAGTGTCACCGAATCCTTGGTGCTCTTGAGCATGGTGCCCATGATCGAGGCAGCTGTCAGCAGTCTGCCCTCGGCCGCAGTCACTACTGCGGAAGTTTTGTGGATCTGTTCCATGCGGGCAATGGCGTCGGTGCTGTCCACTGCACAGCACATGACCATTCCGTCTCTGGAAATTGTCCTGACAATTTTTCCCATAATTGTTCCTCGTATTTCTCTTTTTGTATGCCGGTGGTTAGTTAGCCGGCTTCTGTGCCACATAGATGATGCGCTGGGTGTCCGGCTGCACCGGATCAAAGCTGTCCGCAGCGTAGGTGGCCAGCAGCTTCAGGCCGCTGTTGCGGATAAACGATTGAATCTCCTCGTCGGTATATGCCCGCTCACAAAAGCTCTCGCTGGTGCGGGTATAGCGGTCGATCTGTGCATCGTACTCAAAAAAATCCAGGTCCATCTGAACCTGAAATCCTTCTTCACAGTAGCTGTTCTGCCAGACGCAGTACACATCCTCGCGGTCAAACACAAACACCTGATTGCCCAGCACCTCGCGGTGCTTATAGACGCTGTTGACATCAAAGACAAACACCGCTCCTGGGTTCATAAACAGGCTGACCCGATCAAACACCTTCTGCACCACTGCGGCATCGGTGATGTGGTTGAGGCTGTCCAGCGCGCACACTGCCGCGTCGATGGTTCCGTACATATCCAGCTCCTGCATCGGCTGGCACAAAAACAGAACCTTTTCGATCTGCGGGTCGCTTGGCTCCTCGCGTTCAAAGTCCTCGCCATACAGCGCCCGTGCCTTTTTCTGCATGGCTTCGGAGAGCATCTCCTGGGAGGCATCGGTGCCCACCACGTCATAACCCAGCTTTGCCAGTTCGATGGAAAGCGAACCGGTGCCGCACGCCAGATCCAACAAAATGGAGGCGTCAGGGTTAAAGCGTCGGATGATGCTGTCAAAATAAGCTGCCCGCGCCGGATAGGAGATGTTGTCGGTCAGTTCATCATAAAAATTGGCAAAGGTATTATAACTCATGATCCTTTTCCAACCTCTCAAAAACAATGCGGTAACCGTCACAGCCGTAGTTGAGCGAACGGTTGACACGGCTGATGGTCGCTGTGCTGGCGCCTGTTTCTGCTACGATATCGCTGTATACCCGATGATCGTCCAGCATCTTGGCAACCAGAAGGCGCTGTGACAACGCTCTTAGCTCCGGCACAGTGCACAGGTCCTCAAAAAATTTGTAACATTCTTCCATCGTTTCCAGCTTTAGAATCGCCTGAAACAAAAGCTCGACGTTGAGTTCCTTGAGTTTTGAATTCATTTTCCGATGTCCTCCTGCCTTATATATCGACACTAATTTTAGCATTTTATAACACTAAAGTAAAGAATAAAGCCAGAGATTTTACAAAAGATAAAAAATTATTATCATGTTAGCATGACTATGCTTTTGGTTTTTGTGCAGGTAGCATAGAGGCCCTGGTTTTGTGCTCAGGGCCTCTGTTTGCTGCTTTTTACAGATCGTTGCGGGTCAGATCTTCCAGACTCTCTCTGCGGACGATCACGCGGGATGCTCCGTCATGCACCATGACCACAGCCGGACGGCAGATGCGGTTATAGTTGGATGCCATCGAATAGTTGTAGGCACCGGTGGAAAGCACCGCTACAATGTCGCCGCTCTCCATCTTCTGTACCAGCATCTTTTCTCCCAGCAGATCGCCGCTCTCGCAGCATTTGCCCGCCAGAGTGACGGTCATCTCCTTTGGTTGTGCCGCTTTGTTGGCAACTACCGCCTCATATACCGACTGATACAGCGCATAGCGCGGGTTATCGGTCATGCCACCGTCCACCGCTGCATAGGTGCGGATATTCGGAATCTCCTTGATGGAGCCGGCGGTATACAGGGTGATGCCGGATGGACCGACAATCGAACGTCCTGGTTCCAGCATCACAAAAGGCTGTGGGAATCCAAGGCGATGACAGCAGTCTTTCACCACTTCAGATACCTTTTCCATATAGCTGTCGTAGCGCAGTGCCTGATCCTCTTCGGTGTAGCAGATGCCAAAGCCGCCGCCAAGGTCGAGCTGTTCGATCACATGGCCTGTTTCCTCTTTGACCTGTGCCATCAGCTCAATCATGCGCTGTGCTGCCAGTTCAAACGGTTCCAGCTCAAAAATCTGGGAGCCGATGTGACAATGAACGCCCTTGAGCACAACATGCTTCATGGTCAGCGCCTGACGGATGATCTGCATCGCTTCGCCGTTTTCCAGTGCGACGCCGAACTTGCTGTCGATCTGGCCGGTGCGGACAAAATCATGGGTATGTGCATCGACACCTGGCTTGATACGGAAGGCGATATTGACCGTTTTCTCCATCTGCTCTGCCATACGGTTTAAACGTACCAGCTCATATTCGTTGTCCACGATTATCAGTCCGACACCGGTTTCCAGCGCATAGCGCAGCTCATGGTCGGTCTTGTTGTTGCCATGGAAGCAGATGCGTTCTGCCGGAAAGCCTGCCTGCAATGCGGTGTACAGCTCTCCTTCGGAAACGACATCCAGACCCATCTGTTCCTGGTCCATGATGCGGCAGATTTCCTTGCAGCAGAAAGCCTTGCTGGCGTAGCAGACCATTCCTCTGCCATCGTAGTAGCGTTCGATCGAATCGCGGTAGCTGCGGCAGGCTGCACGGATACCGTCCTCGTCCATCACATAAAGTGGTGTGCCATACTGGGCTGCCAGCTCTACGGTGTCACAGCCGCCGATGGTCAGATGTCCCTGCTGATTGACACCCAGACGCTCGGATTGTTTCATTACACATCTTCCTCTCTGTTTTATCCTCTATTTTTCATGCTCTCCCGATAGTTAGAGGGCATTTTCTTCATCCTCGTTCTGTGCTTCCTGCGCAATTTCCTCAATGATTTCGCGCAGCTGTTCTACACCGTCTCCCTTGACAGCGGAAAACGGCACCATATGGATTTGGTCAGCACAGGGAAGTTCGGTCTGCAGTGCAGCCAGACGTTCCGCCTGCTGTTTTGCAGAGAGCTTGTCCTTTTTGGTCAGTACCACGACAAAGGGCAGCTCGTTTTCAATCAAAAAGTCGATCATCATCAAATCGTCCTTGGTGGGCGCATGGCGCATGTCGATCAGCTGGAACACCAGCCCGATGCGGCGGTCAGAATTGAAATAGGTTTCGATCAGGTCCGCCCAGCGCTTCTTTTCTCCCTGCGATACCTTGGCATAGCCGTAGCCTGGCAGGTCGGCAAAGCGCACATTCTCCAAGCGGAAAAAGTTGATGGTCGCCGTTTTGCCTGGGACAGCGCTGACGCGAGCCAACGTCTTGCGGTTGAAAATCTTGTTAATCAGGCTGGACTTGCCGACATTGGAGCGGCCTGCAAAGGCAATCTCCACCAGATCGGAGGCAAACAGCTGGTCTGCCCGTCCAAAGGAGGTTTCAAAAACGACGTTATGGTAGTTCATGGGTGCCGTTTCCTTTCTGTCGTACATGGATCGTTTATGCGTTCAGACGCGGTTTTGGTGCAGAAACCTTGTTCACCACCGAAACAGCCTCTTCTTTGACCGGAGGAGTTTTGTCCGGTGTACACAGCGGCAGCACCGGCACCAGCGCCTTTTCCAGTACAGCGCTGATCTCTTTGACCGGTACGAAGGTCACATTCTCCTTGACCACCGGATCGACCTCATACAGGTCCGGCTCATTGGCCTTTGGAATGATGACCGTCTTGATGCCGTTGCGGTAAGCTGCCATTGTCTTTTCCTTGAGACCGCCGATCGGCAGAACTCGTCCGCGCAGGGTGATTTCACCGGTCATTGCTACATCGTGGCGCACCGGAATACCGCTGAGAGCGGATACCAGTGCAGTGGTGATGGTCACACCAGCCGATGGGCCGTCCTTTGGAACTGCGCCCTCTGGAAAATGAATGTGAATATCCTTGTTGGTATAGAAATCCTTGTCGATGCCATAGTTCTGGCACAGGCCGCGCACACAGGTGATGGCTGCCTTGGCAGACTCCTTCATAACGTCGCCCAGCGAGCCGGTCAGCTCGAGCTTGCCGCTGCCGTCGGTGACAGCGACCTCCGCCTGCAGAATCTCTCCGCCTACTGCGGTCCACGCCAGACCGTTGACGACGCCGACCAGATCTTCCTTCTCCAGATCGTCGTCCTTAAACTTCTGCGGGCCCAGCAGCGATTCCAGCATCTTGGAGCTGATATAGCAGCTCTTTTTCTCGCCTGCAACAATCATCTTGGCGCTCTTGCGGCACAGCGAAGCAATTTCACGCTCGAGGGTACGCACGCCAGCCTCACGGACATAGTGGTCGATCAGCGAATAAACCGCATCATCATAGAAGCGGCAGGTGCGTCCATTCAAGCCATGGCGTTTGACCTGCTTTGGAACGAGGTGACGTTTTGCAATCTGGAACTTTTCCTCGCGGGTATAGCTGGACAGCTCGATAATTTCCATACGGTCATACAGCGGGCCAGGGATGCCGGACGGATCGTTAGCGGTTGCAAAGAACAGGACATTGCTCAAGTCCAGTGGAATCTCCAGATAATGGTCGCGGAAGGCAAAGTTTTGCTCCGAGTCAAGCACCTCCAGCAGCGCCGAGGACGGATCGCCCTTGTAATCGCTGCCCAGCTTGTCGATTTCATCCAGCAGCATCAGCGGGTTCATGCTGTCTGCCTGTTTGATGGCGGACACAATGCGGCCAGGCATTGCACCGATATAGGTCTTGCGGTGACCGCGGATGTCTGCTTCATCGCGCACGCCGCCCAGACTCATGCGGACATAGTTTCTGCCCATGGCAGCGGCGATAGATTTTGCAATCGAGGTTTTGCCGACACCTGGAGGGCCTACCAGACAGATGATCTGGCCCTTGATGTTCGGTTCGAGCTTGCGCACTGCCAGAATTTCCAGAATACGCTCTTTGACCTTCTGCAGACCGTAATGGTCGGCATCCAGTTTTTCCTTGGCAGCGTTGACATCCAGCTTGTCCTCGGTCATCTTGTTCCACGGCAGCGAAAAGACGGTGTCCAGATAGTTGCGGGAGACCATTGCTTCCTGGCTGTTGTACATCATCTTGGAGAGCTTATTGATCTCCTCGGTCAGTTTTTTCTCGGTCTCCTCGTCAGGGTGAATCTCCTTGAGCTTCTGACGATACTTTTCAATCTCGTTGTCGCTGTCCTCGTCGTCGCCCAATTCGGCATGGATAGCCTTGAGCTGTTCACGCAGGTAGTATTCCTTCTGGTTGCGGTCGACCTGCTCTTTGACGCGCTCGGCAATGCTGCGCTCGATCGAAAGAATCTCATTTTCGCGGCGCAGCAGCGTGCTCAGCAATTCCAGACGCTTGCGGATGCTGGATTCCTCCAGAATCATCTGCTTGTCCTCAATCGAGAAGCCCAGATTCTGCGCCAGATATTCGCTGACATAAACCGGATCTTCTGCACCGATGATATTGACCACCAAATCCTTTGGCATCTTTGGTGCATAGTAGCAGTATTCCTCAAACAGGTCCTTGACCACCCGCAGATACGCGTCGATGGTCATCTGCTTGCCTTCCTCCACAGGGTTCATCGGAAGTTCCTCGCACATTACCTCGTAGAACGGGTCGTCGCCGATGAGCTCGCACATCCGCGCACGGTAGACACCCTCCACGACAACGCGGACAACCTCGCCCTGTGCTTTGAGAATCTGTTTAACCTTGGCGACCACACCGACGGTGTACAGATCGTCTTTGGTCGGATTTTCCACTCTGCTGCTTTTCTGGGTCATCAGAAAAATGCGCTGATTGCCCTGCATGGCGCGATTGAGCGCCAGGATGGATTTCTGGCGTGCTACATCAAAGTGCAGCACCATCTTTGGAAACATGACCAGCCCACGGATGGCGATTGCCGGCAGGCGCAGGGTCTGAACGTGAGTTACCTGAATCTGTTCTTGGGTCATTCCTAATCACCTTTCCTTTTTCCGGCGGGAAAAAGCCGCCGTTTCTAAAGATACATCTATCTGAAAATGATGTTGTTTTCCTCTTTCGGAAGTCTCCCTCTCCCCAGGGATGCCTCCATATCCAACAAATAAAACTGTCTGGTCATTTCATTATATAGCAAAGGAACGTCCCTGTAAAGCAGTGGACGTTCCTTTGCAAAAAAAGTATGTTTCCGGTTTAAGCAAATGTCTTGCGGCCTTTGTGGGATTTTTCCTTGTCCGGAGAGACTGGAATCATCATGCGCACCGGCTTTTTGAGCGGGTCATGTTCATAGACAAAGGACTTTTTGTCCTCCACGCTCTGTTTGGTGACCAGAATGCGGCTGATGGTGGTGTCGGACGGAGATTCAAACATCACGCCGTCCAGTACTTCCTCCATGATGGCACGCAGACCACGGGCGCCGGTTTTACGCTCGATGGCGCGCTCTGCGATTGCCTCCAGTGCTTCCTTCTCAAAGTCGATGGTCACACCCTCCAGCTCAAACAGCTTTTTGTACTGTTTGACCAGCGAGTTTTTCGGCTCGGTCAGGATGCGGACCAGTGTTTCCTTGTCCAGAGCGGTCAGGGTAGCGATGATTGGCAGACGGCCAACCAGCTCCGGAATCAGGCCAAATTTGACCAGGTCCTGTGGGGTAATCTGAGAGAGCAGCACATCCTGCTCCAACAGGGTTTTATCCTGAATCTGTGCGCCGAAGCCCAGCGAGGACTTGGCAACACGGCTCTCGATCGCTTTCTGGATGCCATCGAAGGCACCGCCGCAGATAAAGAGGATCTTGGAGGTGTCGATCTGCAAAAACTCCTGGTTCGGATGTTTTCTGCCACCGTTCGGTGGAACGTTGGCGATGGTTCCCTCCACGATTTTTAAGAGTGCCTGCTGTACACCTTCGCCGCTGACATCACGGGTGATCGAGGTGTTCTCCGATTTACGGCCGATCTTGTCGATCTCATCGACGTAGATAATGCCGGTCTCGGCGCGCTCGATGTCCCAGTCCGCTGCCTGAATCAGACGAAGCAGGATGTTTTCAACGTCCTCACCAACATAGCCTGCTTCGGTCAGGGTGGTAGCATCAGCGATGGCAAACGGAACATTCATCGTCTTTGCCAGCGTCTGTGCCAGCATGGTTTTACCGACGCCGGTCGGACCAACCAGCAGAACGTTGCTCTTGGTGATCTCGACACTGTCATCGTTGTCCTTCAAAAATATTCTCTTGTAATGGTTATAGATTGCAACACTCAGCGCACGCTTGGCACGTTCCTGTCCGATGACATATTCGTCCAATACGCGCTTAATGTCCTGCGGCTTTGGCATCGGCATGGTTTCGGCTGCCGATGCTGCCTTTTTGGGTTTGGAGCGCTCGCTGGAACGGGTTTCTCCGTCCAGCACCTCCTGGCACAGCTCGATGCACTCGTTGCAGATGCATACCCCTGGGCCTGCGATCATGCGCTCTACCTCGTCCTGGTATTTTCCACAGAACGAGCATCTTAACATCTTATCATCATTCTTTGGCATGGAACAAACACCAATCCTTACCGTTTATCAATAATTTTGTCCACCA
This sequence comes from uncultured Negativibacillus sp., assembly GCF_944388365.1. Classification (GTDB taxonomy): domain Bacteria; phylum Bacillota; class Clostridia; order Oscillospirales; family Ruminococcaceae; genus Negativibacillus. Next base: position 55,527 of record NZ_CALXIN010000006.1, read on the forward strand.
GTCCGTATTCCAGTGCCTGCTGTGCGGTCATAAAGTTGTCACGCTCGGTGTCGCGCTCGATGACCTCCAGCGGCTGACCGGTTGCTTCGGAAAGCATCTGATTGAGGCGTTTCTTGGTATCCAGAATCCATTCGGTGTGGATGCGCATATCGGTCGCCTGACCCTGTGCGCCGCCGGATGGCTGATGAATCATGATGGTGGAATTTGGCAGGGCAAGACGTTTGCCCTTGGTGCCTGCGGAGAGCAGGAATGCGCCCATCGAAGCTGCCATACCCATGCAGATGGTGGAAACATCACACTTGATATACTTGATGGTATCATAGATGGCAAGACCGGCTGTGACCGAACCGCCCGGGCTGTTGATGTACAGGCTGATGTCTTTGTCCGGGTCCTGACCTTCCAGGTACAGAAGCTGTGCGACAACCAGGCTGGCGGTGGTATCGTTGACCTCATCACAGAGCATGATGATACGGTCGTTGAGCAGGCGGGAGAAAATATCGTAGGAACGTTCTCCGCGATTGGTCTGTTCTACTACATAAGGTACTAATGCCATTTGACAAAACCTCCCTTTCTTTCATCAAAACAAAATCGGTTTGTCACGGGCGGGTGTGGACCGGCCCTTTGATTTTTCTGTATAAAAACTTACCAGATGTATCCTTGCCGGAGTCACTCTCTTTTAATCGCCGACATCTGGTTTTTTTATCCTTTGACAGCACGCAAAAAATGCGGCCGGCTATTCCTGCCGGCCGCAAACGGCTGTTTCTAAACGTCTTTCATTATACACGAAACGGTACGACAGTTCTTGTATAATCTATGAACGTTTTTTAAAAATCAAACCTGTTTTGAGGCAAAATTATTCTTCTTCGGAAGCTGCTTCCTCAGTTGCTTCGCCTTCGGCTTTTTTCTTGGACTTGGAAGCGGTCTTTTTGATCTTCTTCTCGGTAACGTCAGCAGAATCTCTTACCAGGTCGATTGCCTTGTTAACGGTAACGTCCTTGATAACCTCTTTCTCTGGCAGAACACCTTTGACCTTCTGTGCGTCGATGCCGTAGTTCTTAGCGATCTTCTCGTACTCAGCCTCGATGTCCTCTGGGGTAGCAGTCAGGTTTTCAACCTCAGCGATCTTCTCCAGTGCCAGTCTGATCTTTACCTGTCTCTCAGCGGACTCTTTGAAGGTCTCGCGGAAGGATTCCATAGTGGAACCGGTGTAGTGCAGGTACAGGTCGAGGTTCATGCCCTGGGACTGCAGACGATAGGTGAAGTCGTTAACCATCTCGTTGATCTTGTTCTCGAACATGCACTCTGGAATTTCGCCTTCCATGTTCTCGATAACGGTGGTGATCAGGCTGTTTTCCATGTCAACCTGTGCTTTTTTGTCTGCTTCCTTCTGGAGTCTTTCTTTAACGTCTTTTTTCAGCTCATCCAGAGTATCGAACTCGCTGACGTCTTTTGCAAACTCATCGTCCAGTGCTGGCAGTTCTTTTTCCTGGATGGTGTTGAGTTTTACTTTAAAGACAACCGGCTGACCTTTGAGGTCCTCTGCATGGTAATCTTCTGGGAAGGTAACGTTTACATCGAACTCGTCGCCGGTGTTGTGGCCAACAACCTGCTCCTCAAAGCCAGGGATGAACTGACCGGAACCGAGAACCAGTGGGAAGTTTTCGCCTTTGCCGCCTTCGAATGCAACGCCCTCTTTGAAGCCTTCAAAGTCGATGACAGCGGTATCGCCGTTCTTTGCAGCTCTGCTGTCGATGGTAGTCATGCGAGCGTTTCTCTCTCTCATTCTTTCCAGCTCAGCTTTTACATCAGCAGCCATGATGGACTCGATGTTCTTTTCAGCTTTGATGCCTTTGTAGTTCTTAACGGTAACGTCTGGTTTTACGGTAACAGTTGCTTTGAAGCTGAAGCCTTTGCCCTGCTCTACGGTCAGATCAGAAACGTTTGCACGGTCAACTGGCTCGATATTTGCCTCTGCAACAGCTGCTTCGTAAGCAGATGGGTAAACCATGTTGATAGCATCGTCGTAGAAGAACTCTTTGCCGTACATTTTTTCGATCATTGCTTTTGGAGCTTTACCTTTGCGGAAGCCTGGCAGAGCAATGGATTTTACTTTCTTTTTATACGCTTTGTTCAGCGCATCCTGGAACTGCTCCTCGCTGACGTTGATCATCAGCTCTACGGTGTTGTGTTCAAGTTTGTTTACAGAAGTCAAACTCATTTTATTTACATTCCTTTCTTTTTTTGTGCCGAGTCAGAACAGGTGATTGTCCCATCGCCGACTGCAAAGGGTCCCCTTACACCGAGACCGTCAAACGATCTGAAGACCCAGGCGATATGTTCAGACAATCCCTGCGGTCATACCTTGATCGGAACAGACCCTGCCCTCATAAAAAAAAAAGAACGGCACATTTTTATTCTTT
>NZ_CALXIN010000007.1 GCF_944388365.1 uncultured Negativibacillus sp.
TGCCGTATAACCAATTTTCGAGGAAAGGAGAATGAATAAAACCACCCCTTTCGAGATGGTTTTATTATACGTGAGTTTATGTTACCTGCCAGGCATCTTTCATGCAGTGGTGCTGTTTTTGCTGGCGGCAGCAATTTGTCTGCTGGTGAAGATGCCACTGGTACAAGGAGCGGCAATTTTGTTTGCAATCATCGGAAGTGCTGCGGGTGGAGTGCTTACCCGCGTAGGAATCCGTTATTTCGATCTGAAAAAGAGAATGACAGTTCAGATTCCAACGCTTCGATGAACAGAAAGGAAGGATTTTGATGGCAGCATTTGTGATCTTATTGGTTTTGTTGGTAATAACAGCCTTTGTTTTTACGGGAATCATTGCGCTTTGGGTTTATCGTGATGCTAAAGAACGGGGAGATCGGGGATGGATGTGGGTATCCATCATCCTTCTGTCCTCTCCTATTCTGGGCGGATTGTTATATCTGATTGCACGCAGAGAGGAGCGTTATCCCTGTCGTTTTTGTGGGTGGATGATCAACAAAACAGCCAACTACTGTGAACACTGTGGGAAACAATTTCCCGTCTGTGAGCCAGGCAGCGGTTATTTGGAGGACCTTCCGCTCAACGAAAGAAAGAACGACAGCAAACGAAGGAACAGAAATCGTCGTTTTTTAATGGCGATGATCCTCAGTGCGGTTATGATGGCGGCAAGTTTGGTTGGGTTAATTGTCGTAGCGGTCAATAGCGGAGATGCAGACATCGGAATTGATTGGAACACAGGATGGGTTATGATGAAAACAGAGAGTACCTGGGACAATGTGTGGACCTTTCGCTATAACAAGGCAAGTGAAGGTTACCACGTCGACTCCCGACTGAAGGTGGAAAACCCGCAGACGCAACAGCTGGCAGTTGATCTCAGCTTTGGTGAAGGTCAGGAAATGCTGATGAAAATCAGCCAGCAGCGAGAAGATGGACAGACCATAGAACAGGAGGTTTATCTGGACAGCAGCAGTCAAACCAGATATTTTGATCTCGATCAGTTTAAAGATGGTAAAATCAAGATTTCTATTTATAACAATGGAGTTTCCGATGTGAGCGGAAAGGTGACCGTATTAGATAAATAAAGTAGGAAAGATGAAAAAGAAGAAAGCGTCGTGATTTTTCTGACGCTTTCTTCTTTTTTGAATTATACTATATTGACAATCTATATTATATAAAATATAATATAGACAAATCAATAATATAAAGGAGGGGAGGAAATGGGATTTCAGTTAGGCTCTGTGTTGCTGGACGCCTGCGTGCTGGCGGTTGTCATGAAGGAAGATACCTATGGTTACAAGCTGACACAGGAGGTTAAGCAGATTATGGATGTATCTGAATCCACCTTGTATCCGGTGCTGCGCAGGCTGCAGAAGGATGGGTTTTTGACCACCTATGACCAGCCCTTTCAGGGACGCAATCGAAGATACTATTCGGTGACTCCCCAGGGAAGAGAACAGTTTTTGCAGTTCTATGAGCAATGGAAGCATTTCCGAGAGAAGATTGATGATATCATGGATGGAGGGATCAACGGATGAGCAAAGAGGAATATATCAGCGAACTGCGGGCACGAATTGCCCATCTGCCGCGCGAAGAGAGAGAAGCGGCAATGAGCTATTATGTGGAATATCTGGAGGATGCGGGCGACAAGAGCATGGAGGAAATCATCGCAGAGCTGGGAACTCCACAGCAGGTAGCGGAGCGAATTATCGCTGACTATGTGCAGAGCAGCCATGGCAGCGGAGAAGGACAGGTATCCAAAGGATGTCTGGTGGGCTTGGTGGCGGTGCTGTCCAGTCCGTTGTGGTTTCCGCTGTTGATTGCAGCGGGAGCGGTTGTTTTTGCTCTGTTGCTGACCGTTCTGGTCTTATTGATCGTATTCGGAGTTGTCGGTATCTTTCTGGTGGGACTTGGTATTTGGGCGATCTTTCTGCATGCAGCCACAGGACTGAATATGATCGGCGGAGGATTGATTCTGCTGGCACTGATGATGTTGATGGTATCGCTGTTTGCAGCGATGGGAAGCGGTGCTCGGACACTGTGGAACATCCTGCGCCGTCGCCGCAGTGTATAGAAAGGAGGAAGCATCATGAAAAGCTGGATGAAAGGAATGCTGGCTGCTTCAGGAGCTTTGCTGATGATGGGCGTTGCTTTGACTGTGACCGGTCAGCTGATGGGCGCCAAAAGTCTGGAATACCACAACGGAGAGTGGCATCTGAACGACAACAAGAACGCCTCTTTGTTCTTGGAATGGAATGACGAACAGGCTCCTCGATCCAAGACGGAAAAGGAATTTTCGTTGGAAGGGGAGACGATTGAGTCCATTAAAACAGAGGATGATGTTACAGCAAATCTGGTGATCCGACAGGGCAATGCGTGGGAAATCTCTTATGATCTGGATTATCCTGAGCAGTTTTCCTATCAGCTAAAGGGAAAGGAACTAAAGATTGACTATCAGCAGCCGTCCAATTCGTCGCTGGATGGAGCGGAGGAACAGGTGATTACCATCACAGTTCCAAAGGATGCTCAGCTCAAGGAAATCGACGTTGCTTTGTCCGTGGGAAATATAGAGATGGATGATCTTATCTGTCAAAAGGTGGAGGCAGAGTGTTCTTTGGGAAACAACACCGTCAACAATCTCCAGGCAGAAGAAATAGAACTGAGCAACAGTCTGGGAAACATTACCACCCAAAACCTGACAGTGGAGAAGGAAGCAAAGTTCAGCGCATCGACCGGAAATATTGATGCAGACGGAACCTTCCATGGAAATGTGGAGGTGTCGGTGGATTTGGGAAATGCCCGACTGATCGTGCGCGGAGCTTCACGGAACGACTACGAACTGGAAGCCAGCAGCGACATGGGAAATTTGGTGATTGACGGCGACAAAATGGACGGAGAGATGATGGGCGCCGATTTCCAGCTGGAAAATGGCCAGAATCGCAAGATTCAGATAGACAGCAGCGTGGGCGACGTAGAAATCACATTTGAACAGTAAAAAAACGAGGATGCTTTTTAGGAAAGCATCCTCGTTTTGATGTATCGGGTTATTGTGGCGGAAGTGTGATCCGCACGCAGATCAAACGGCAGAGAGAGGTATCGAAGTTTTCCAGTGTCAGGATTCCCTCGCCGGAGATGACTGCCAGCGAACCGGTGGTCACCGACAGGGACTGTCCTTCGCCAAAGCATTGGCAGCTTCCCTCGGCAGCATAAAGCAGCAGCAGGCTGGCAGTGTTGCAGAAGGTATGGCTGCGGGAAGGCGAGAGGTCGACCACAGACAGACTGCCGTCGGTACCATGCTGGAGCATGAGGTTAAAGTCGGTGGCCTGTCCATCGCTGGAAGTGTTCCAGCCGCCGTCGAAGGTGTCCTGCTGATAGGGGAGAAGATGACATTCTCCATGTTCTCCATAGTGCAGCTGGAGCTGGCCTTTCAGCACCATGATGATCCGCTTGATATTTGGCAGCAAGGTAAAATCCGAGTGCTCACACTCGACGGTGGCACTGCTGACGCGGAACAGAAAGTCCCGCTTTCCATAGTCGGCAGTGGTTGGGTAGATATACAGCTGTGTGGTTTTACCGCCGGACCAGCGTGAAACAGAAAAATCCTTTGGAGAAATCAAAGCAAGTTCCAAAACAAATCACCCTTTCGTTTGATGTGCAGCACTTTATGCAGCCTGGATACAGCTGTTCAGACAGCCACTGAGCAGAGAATAGTCCTCCTGCGGGAGAACGTACTGTGTGGAACCAATACTGAAGGTCATATAGCTTTCTGGAATGCCTGGCAGATAGCCGCTGCTCATCACATTGAGGACAACCTCCTCGCCCTCGGTATAGCCGAAAGTGAGGGTCAACGTGCGGGAGCCACTGGCTGCCAACACCTGAGTGGAGGCAGATCCCTGCACCTCCTGGGCCTCTCCCAGCAGATCCAGCAGATATTCCAGCGCGGTGGTGCCTTCATATTCCTTTTGCAGATCAATCTGTCGCTGTGCTCCATCGGAGGAGAAGAGGAGGCGTTCCGGCGCTTCCAGCTGCGGAGATGTATCCTCGACCGGAAGATCGACCGATACGACCTGGTCACAGCTGTCGTTTAGGACACCGATCTGTCGGATACCATCCAAGGTCAGCTGGGTATCGCTGACCTTCTGGAAGGTGTAGCGGTAGACCGGTTCGCCAGCCAGCTCATCCTGATAGTTTTCAGCGGTCAGTTCGACACTGCTGCCGTCGGCGCGCAGATAGGTCAGCGGCTTTTCCGGATCGCTTCCCTCGGTGAGCAGAAGATCGACGGTGACGGTATCCTCGCCATCGGTATGGTCGACCAACATTGGCCAGATATTGGAGTCGGTCTTTTCTCCTTTATGGGCGAACACGCCTTCGCGTGCATAGTAGTAATAGTTGGGACAGAGATCCTGGAAGGAAAGCAGACGGCCGTCGCCAAACAAGCGGGCATAGACCGCGGTGACATCCTCCTGGTAGTAAAACTCGCGGAGGTCACGTCCTTCCTCCAGTTCGTTTTGCAGCAGATGGACTAGCGCATGGTTGGGATACTGTGAACTGATGGCGGTGAGGTTGCCGTCCTCGTCAAGCTCAAATTCGACCGATAATTCAATGGCCGGCGTATGCTCCAGCGCGATGCGCAGCAAAGCATTGGTGGGAGCATGTTCGATGCCATCGAAGGTTGTGGGCACTGTGAGATCAGCCGTTACATTTTGGACCTGTTCGATGAGCATATAGGCGGTATCATCCATCTCCATCAGATATTGGGAAGGGAGGGATTCCAAATCCCAGTCCTGCCAGTGGGAGACAAACACACCCTCGCTTTCCAGCTCGGTAGGGATCAGCGAGGTATCGACAGTATTCTCTTGGTCATTTTTGGTGGAAGAACCGATGGTGACAGATGGTGTTTCAGCAGAGGATGATTCATCGGAAGAGCCGATGGTCAGTTGGCTGCATCCGCTCATCATCATCGACAAAGCAATGAGCGCAGCAGCAAAGCGTAGTTTTTTCATTTTCCAAACTCCTCTTTTATCAATGGAGACCCGATGTAAAAAAATAGGGGGTTCTGTTATCCTTTATCTTATCATTATTCGCAGATTCGTACAAGGCGAAAGCTGTAAATATTCGGCATGTGTCATGATTTTATCTGCTCTTTTTGCCGAAGATAGAAAGAAAAGAGTGGTTTTTGCAGCTTTTTGCTGCTATAATTATATAGGAAGATATTTGAATAAATCCGCTCAGAAAAAGCCATACTGTTGCTGGCAGAAAGGTGTATCTGGCGCTTGTTTTTTCTTGCTCAGGAGGTCTTTGTAAAAAGTGCACAGAAATGCGCCGCTTCATTCTTTAAAATGAACGAAATGTTAGAATCGAAGAATTCTGTAAAAAGATTGAAAAAACCTCTTGAAATTTGGGTACTTGTGTTGTATTATAATTAAGCGTGACTGCACAAGATATGCGTTGAAGCGGGAGGTTGCTATCCATAGAGATAGGGAATTTCCGCCGAGTATGTCCGATTTTAAACCGGGCGGCTTTATAACACGGAAGTGATTCCGATCGTGACGATGGTGTCAAAACCATGACTGTCTAAAGTCCCGGGTAAAGCTGCGTAATGCAGTTTGCCCGATTTTTTATTTGGAAAGTCAGGAAACACGCGGGAGCGTGTTCAACACGATTGAGAGAACAACAGGTGTTGGCAAGGGGGTTTTTCACCGAACCTTGTGGAAGGTCAGTGAGAAACGAAACTGCCGAAAGACGTCGTCCCACTCAAGAAAAAGCTTTAAGGAGGCGATGATGTGGCAGTCAAAGAAAAAATCAGAATCAGACTGAAGGGTTTCGATTATCAGTTGGTAGACTCTTCCGCAGCAAAAATCGTTGAGGTAGTAACAAGAACAGGTGCCAGAGTTTCCGGTCCTATTCCGCTCCCAACCGAGAAAGAAATCGTCACAATTCTGCGTGCTGTTCATAAGGACAAAGATTCCCGTGAGCAGTTTGAGATGAGAACCCACAAAAGACTCATTGACGTACTGAGACCTACACAGAAAACAGTAGAGGCTCTCAAGGGTCTTGAGCTCCCTGCAGGCGTAGAAATCGAAGTAAAACTTTAATCAAAAGTTTTCCACTGAAATTTAGGAAAACCGAAAATCCAGGTTTTCCGGCGACTTTGTGAAAGCAAAGAACGCTTGTCTGCAAAGGTAATGTTGACGGCAAAGCCGCCAACCAATAACCAATAGGAGGTATATACAATGCAAAAATGCATCGTAGGCAAAAAGCTGGGTATGACACAGCTTTTTGACGAGAATGGAAAATTCATTCCCGTAACAGTAATTGAAGCTGGTCCTTGTGTCGTCGTTCAGAAAAAGACAATCGAAAACGACGGTTACGAAGCCGTGCAGATCGGTTTTGGCGAGGTCACAAGCAAACACGTAAACAAACCTCTTCAGGGCCACTTCGCTAAGAGCGACGTTGCTATGAAGAAAGTGCTCAAAGAGTTCAGACTCGATGACTGCGCTGCACTGAATGTCGGCGACCTCATCAAAGCTGACGTCTTTGCAAACGGCGACAAAGTAGACGTTTGCGGCATTTCTAAAGGTAAAGGTTACGCCGGCACAATTAAACGTTACGGCAACCACAGACTCAAAGAGACCCACGGTAGCGGTCCTGTTGCAAGACATGCAGGTTCCAATGGTGCTTGTTCCGATCCATCCCGCGTATTCAAGGGCAAACGCCTGCCAGGTCACATGGGTGCTGAAAAGGTTACAGTTCAGAACCTCGAAATCGTTAAAGTTGACGTTGAGAACAATCTTATCGCAATCAAGGGTGCTATTCCAGGCGCTAAAAACGGCGTTGTATACATCACTGACAGCGTTAAGATGGCTTAAGGAAAGGAGGAAACACGATGCCACAGGTTACTGTATTTGATATGACCGGCAAGAGCGTTGGCGAAATGACCCTCTCCGATGCCATCTTCGGAATCGAACCAAACACATCTGTTATGCACGCTGCAGTAGTTAACTACCTTGCAAATCAGCGTCAGGGCACCCAGTCCACTCTGACCCGTTCTGAGGTTTCCGGCGGCGGCCGCAAACCATGGAAACAGAAGGGCACTGGCCGTGCAAGACAGGGTTCCACAAGAGCTCCACAGTGGACACACGGCGGTATCGCTCTCGGTCCGAAGCCAAGAGATTACAGCTACGTGCTGCCAAAGAAAGTTAAGAGACTTGCTCTGAAATCCGCATTCTCCGCAAAAGTTGCTGACAACAGCCTGATCGTTGTTGATAACATTGCAGTAGAGGATTACAAAACCAAGACTGTTGCACAGATGCTTTCCAATCTGGGCGCAGATAAAAAAGCACTGATCGTTATGCCAGAAGTTGATGCAAAACTCATCAAGAGCGCTGCAAACATCCCAGGTGTAAAAACTGCTCTGGTAAACACCATCAATGTATATGACATTCTTAACTGCGACAAATTCATCGTTGCTAAGAGCGCACTCGAAAAGATTGAGGAGGTGTACGCATAATGAAAACTGCACACGATATTATCCTGAAGCCGGTTATCACCGAGGCTAGCATGCAGGGCATCGCAGAGAAAAAGTACACCTTCAAGGTTGCAAAAGATGCAAACAAGATCGAAATCGCAAAAGCAGTTGCAGAACTGTTTGGCGTAAAAGTTGCCAAGGTTAACACCATGAACGTTAACGGCAGATACAGACGCCAGGGCGCAAGCGCAGGTTACACCGCTGACTGGAAGAAAGCAATCGTAACCCTGACCGAAGACTCCAAGACCATCGAGTTCTTCGATTCTATGATGTAATCGCCCGAAGGAACAAGTTCCTTCCAAGTATGGGATCTGACTCAGTCCCGCAAAAATTCATGAGGAGAGTGAAACCATGGCTATTAAAAAATATAAGCCAACGACAGCTGCAAGACGTCAGATGACTACAACTGACTATTCTGAACTGTCCAAGGTTGCTCCTGAAAGAAGCCTTCTGGCTCCACTGAAAAAAAATTCAGGACGTAACAGCTACGGTAGAATCACTGTTCGCCATCGTGGTGGCGGTAACAGAAGAAAATACCGTATCATCGACTTCAAACGTAATAAAGTAGATATGCCTGCAACCGTACTCACCCTGGAGTACGATCCAAACCGTTCCGCTCACATCGCTCTGGTTCAGTACGAGGACGGCGAGAAGAGATACATCCTCGCTCCTAACGGCCTGAAAGTTGGCGACGTAATCGAGTCCGGTGCACATGCAGACATCAAGACCGGCAACGCACTGCCTCTGGCAAACATTCCGGTTGGTACCTTCATCCACAACGTTGAGCTCTACCCAGGCAAAGGCGCACAGCTTGCTCGTGCAGCTGGTATCATGGCTCAGCTGATGGCTAAAGAAGGCAACCTCGCTCTGATCAGACTTCCATCCGGTGAGCTGAGAAACGTTCCAGTAAACTGCATGGCAACTGTTGGTCAGGTAGGTAACATCGATCACGAAAACGTATCTATCGGTAAAGCTGGCCGTAAACGCCACATGGGTTGGAGACCTACCGTTCGCGGTTCCGTTATGAACCCATGCGACCATCCACACGGTGGTGGTGAAGGTAAATCCCCAGTTGGCCGTCCAGGCCCTGTTACTCCTTGGGGCAAACCTGCTCTTGGCTATAAGACCAGAAAGAAGAGCAACCGCTCCGACAAGTACATTGTCAAACGCCGCAACGACAAGTAATGCAGGCTGAAAGGAGACGCACTAATGGGTAGAAGTATTAAAAAGGGACCTTTTGTACAGCCTGTACTGCTCAAAAGGGTAAAGGAAATGAACGCTGCTGGTGAAAAGAGAGTGCTCAAAACCTGGAGCCGTTCGTCCACTATTTTCCCTGATTTCGTTGGACACACATTTGCAGTTCATGACGGTCGCAAACATGTTCCGGTTTATGTAACCGAGGATATGGTTGGACACAAGCTGGGAGAATTCGCTCCTACAAGAACCTATAGAGGCCACGCTGGCGCTAAAAAGACTAAGTAAGCAAAGGCCGAGAGGAGGAAAACAAATGGAAGCAAGGGCTTACCTGAAATATGCCCGTATTGCACCACGTAAAGTGCAGATCGTGCTTGATCTGATCAGAAACAAGCCGACAAAATTGGCTTTGGCTATTCTGAAGCACACTCCAAAGGCCGCATGCGAGCCAGTTGAGAAGCTTCTGAAATCTGCAATCGCAAACGCTGAGCACAACCATGACATGGATGTCAACAACCTCTATGTTGCAGAGTGCTACGTTGGCGAAGGCCCGATCCTGAAGAGAGTTAGACCAAGAGCACAGGGCAGAGCATTTAGAGTATTCAAGAGAACTTCGAACATCACGATCGTTCTCAAAGAGAAGGAATAGCCAAAGGAGGAGGTAAACTATGGGACAAAAGGTTAATCCACACGGCCTTCGTGTCGGTGTCATCAAAGATTGGGATTCCCGCTGGTTTGCTAAGGACGACGCTTTTGGCGATATCCTGGTTGAGGACTACAAACTGCGTAAGTTCCTGAAAAACAGCCTGCAGCTGGCAGGCGTACCACGCATCGAGATCGAGCGTGACGCAACCAAAGTAAGAATCCACATCCACTGTGCAAAACCAGGTATGGTTATCGGTAAAGGCGGAGCTGAGATCGAAAAGCTGCGCGCACAGTGCGAAAAGATCATCAACAAAGATAAAGAGGTACCTGTTAAGGTATTTGTTAACATTGTTGAAGTTAAACAGCCAGATAAAGACGCACAGCTGGTTGCTGAGAACATCGCTTCTCAGTTGGAGAGACGTATCTCTTTCCGTCGTGCAATGAAACAGTGCATCGGCCGTACCATGAAGCTGGGTGCACAGGGTATCAAAGTTCAGGTTTCCGGCCGTCTGGGCGGAGCTGAAATCGCTAGAAGCGAGCATTACCATGAAGGAACCATTCCGCTGCAGACACTGCGTGCTGACATCGACTATGGTTTCGCAGAAGCAAACACCACTTACGGCAAAATCGGCGTTAAAGTCTGGATTTACGCTGGAGAAGTTCTCCAGGCAGTAAAAAGACAGCCTCGTAAGGAAGGAGGCAAAAACTAATGCTTCTCCCGAAAAGAGTTAAATACCGCAGACAGCACAGAGGCCGCATGAAAGGTGCTGCTCACAAGGGTAACTATGTTTCCTACGGTGATTTCGGCCTGCAGGCTCTGGAGCCATCCTGGATCACTTCCAACCAGATCGAGGCAGCTCGTATCGCAATGACCCGTTACATCAAACGTGGCGGTCAGGTTTGGATCAAGATCTTCCCACATAAACCAATCACAGAAAAACCTGCTGAAACTCGAATGGGTTCCGGTAAAGGTAGCCCAGAATACTGGGTTGCAGTTGTTAAGCCAGGCACAGTAATGTTTGAGATCGGAGGCGTATCCGAAGAGCTCGCTCGTGAAGCTATGCGTTTGGCAATGTACAAACTGCCAGTTAAGTGCAAATTCATCAAGAGAGAAGAAGCAAAGGAGTGTGAAAAGTAATGAAAGCTGTTGAGATCAGAAAAATGTCTGAAGAAGCTCTTTCTGCAAAGCTCGTAGATCTGAAAGCTGAGCTTTTCCACCTTCGCTTCCAGCACGCAATTAACCAGCTTGAGAATCCGAAGAGAATTAAGGCAGTCAAAAAAGACATTGCCAGAATTTCCACGATTATCAAGGAAAATGCAATGAAGAACGTGCAGTAATTCTTGGAAGGAGGACGCAAGGTGGACGAAAGAAACCTTAGAAAAACAAGGGTCGGCACCGTTGTCAGCAACAAGATGGACAAAACAGTCGTTGTTGCAATCAAAGATAACGTTAAACACCCTCTTTACAACAAGATCATGAAACGTACCATTACATTCAAAGCACATGACGAAGAAAACGCATGCGGCATTGGCGACAAGGTACAGGTTATGGAGACACGCCCTCTGTCCAAAGACAAACATTGGAGAGTTGTCGAAATAATCGAGAAAGCAAAATAGTCTAGAGACTGTCTTGCAAGTGTTATCTGATAGAATATTTGATTCAGTACAACCGAAAGGAGGGGACGCACTGTGATACAGATGCAGACCTATCTGAAAGTTGCCGACAATACCGGAGCTAAAGAACTCATGTGCATCCGCGTTCTGGGTGGTTCCAGACGTAGATATGCAAACATCGGCGATGTCGTTGTTGCTTCCGTTAAAAAAGCTGCTCCAGGCGGTATGGTTAAAAAAGGCGACGTTGTTAAAGCAGTTATCGTTCGTTCCGTGAAAGGTGTAAGACGTGAAGACGGCACTTACATCCGCTTTGACGAGAACGCAGCTGTTATTGTTAAAGAAGATAAAAATCCAAGGGGCACACGTATTTTTGGCCCAGTGGCGAGAGAACTGAGAGATAAAGATTACCTCAAGATTCTCAGCCTCGCCCCAGAGGTTCTGTAGGAGGTGCTCAGAGAGATGAACGTACACGTTAAAACAGGTGATACCGTTGTTATCCTGTCCGGTAAAGACAAGGATAAAAAAGGTAAAGTTTTGGCGGTAAGCCCAAAAGAAGGTAAAGTCATCGTCGAAGGCTGCAACATGATCAAAAAGCATGTAAAACCTCGTCGTATGGGCGAGCAGGGCGGTATCGTTGACGCTGAAGGCGCAATGTATTCCTCCAAAGTAATGCTCGTTTGCCCGAAATGCGGCAAACCAACCAGAGTTGCTCACAAGATCCAGGCTGACGGTGCAAAGGCTCGCCTTTGCAAACATTGTGGCGAAACATTCTAATTAGGAGGAGAAAACATGGCAGAGCTTAAAGATACCTATGTTAAAGATATAGCCCCAGCTTTGTTCAAAAAGTTTGGCTATAAAAGCGTCATGCAGATTCCTAAGCTGGATAAGGTAGTCGTAAACGTTGGCTGTGGCGAGGCTAGAGACAACCATAAGATTATCGATGCAATCATGACAGACCTGGCTACCATCACTGGCCAGAAAGCTGTTCCTTGCGCAGCAAAGAAATCCGTTGCGAACTTCAAACTTCGTGAAGGCATGGTCATCGGCGCAAAAGTAACACTCAGAGGCGACATTATGTACGAGTTTGTTGACAGACTCTTCAACGTTGCTCTCCCTCGTGTAAGAGACTTCAGAGGAATCAATCCAAACGGTTTTGACGGCCGCGGCAACTACAGCCTGGGTCTGAAAGAACAGTTGATCTTCCCTGAGATCGAGTACGACAAAATCGATAAGGTTCGCGGTATGGACATTGCGTTCGTAACAACTGCGAAAACCGACGAGGAATCCCGTGAGCTGCTCAAGATGATGGGCGCTCCGTTCGCGAAGTAAGGAGGAAAAGGTTCAGTGGCTAAAACATCGAAAAAAGTAAGTCAGGCAAGAACACCTAAATTCTCTACTCGCGCGTATAATAGATGTAAAATCTGCGGCAGACCACACGCATATCTTCGCAAATTCGGCATTTGCAGAATTTGCTTCAGAGAGCTGGCATACAAAGGCCAGATCCCTGGCGTGAAAAAGGCGAGCTGGTAAGCACGAGCAAAGGAGGTTGACGTCATGCAAATTACAGATAAAATCGCTGATATGCTGACTCGTATCAGAAACGCAAACGCAGCGAAACATGACACGGTTGATGTACCATCTTCCAACATGAAAAAAGCAATTGCACAGATTCTCCTGGATGAAGGATACATCAAAAGCTTCCAGATTGTAGATGATGGTAAACAGGGTATCATTAGAATTACTCTTAAATACGGTCTGGGCAAAGAGCCTGTCATCACAGGCCTGCGTAGAGTATCCAAACCGGGACTGCGCATTTACACCAGCTGCAAGGAAATGCCTAAAGTTATGAATGGCATGGGTATCGCAATCATGTCCACACCAAAGGGCATCATGACCGACAGACAGGCTCGCGTTGAGAATGTCGGCGGCGAAGTCCTTGCATTTGTTTGGTAAGGAGGTGCACAAGAATGTCTCGAATTGGTAGAAAACCAGTGGTAATTCCTGCAGGTGTTGAGGTAACCCTCGACGGACACACCCTGACTGTAAAAGGTCCAAAGGGCACCCTGACAAGAACATTCCACAACAGAATGAGCATCGCAGTTGAGAACAACGAAATCGTTGTTACAAGACCAAGCGACGATAAAGAAGACAAGAGCATCCACGGCCTTACAAGAACACTGATCCACAACATGGTAGAAGGTGTTACAAACGGCTTCAAGAAAGAGCTGGAAATCAACGGTGTTGGTTACAGAGCTTCCAAAGAAGGCAAAAACCTCGTTATGATTCTTGGTTACTCCCATAAAGTAATTATGCCGGAGATCGAAGGTATCAGCATTGAGGTTCCAGGTCCTAACAAGATCATCGTTAGCGGTCCGGACAAACAGGTCGTAGGTCAGTTTGCAGCTAAAGTTCGTGAAAAACGTAAACCAGAGCCATACAAGGGCAAAGGTATCAAATATGTTGACGAAGTTATCATCCGCAAGGAAGGTAAAGCTGGTAAAGGTAAATAATTAAAGGGAGTGAATCGAAATGGTGAAAAAGCTTGATAGCAATGCTGCTCGACTCAAGAGACACAAAAGAGTCAGAGCAAAAATCAGTGGCACACCTGAGCGTCCACGCCTCAACGTATTCCGCTCCGCAAAACATATCTATGCCCAGATTATTGACGATGTTAGTGGTACCACTCTGGTAAGCGCATCTTCGATGGATAAAGGTTTTGAAGGTTTTGGCGGTAACAAGGAAGCAGCTAGCAAAGTTGGCAAAAACATTGCAAGCAAAGCTCTCGAGAAGGGTATTTCCGAGGTTGTTTTTGACCGCAGCGGTTACATCTATCATGGCCGTGTAAAAGAGCTGGCTGAAGCAGCCCGTGAGGGCGGCCTCAAATTCTAACGAGGAGGGATACTTTTGACTCGCATTGACGCTTCTACACTCGAACTGAGTGAAAGAGTAGTAGCTATCAACCGTGTTGCTAAGACGGTTAAAGGCGGCCGTGTCATGAAGTTCGCAGCGCTGGTAGTTGTCGGCGACGGCAACGGCATCGTTGGCTTTGGCACAGGCAAGTCTGCAGAGGTACCGGACGCTATCAGAAAAGGTATCGAAGACGCAAAGAAAAACCTGATCAAGGTTGCGCTCAAAGGCACAACCATTCCGCATGAGGTTATCGGAGAGTTCGGCGCAGGCCGCGTTCTGATGAAACCAGCACCAGAAGGTACCGGCGTTATCGCTGGCGGTCCTGTTCGTGCTGTACTTGAGACTGTTGGTATCAAAGACATCCGTACAAAATGTCTGCGTTCCAACAACCCAACCAACGTAGTAAACGCAACCGTTCAGGGACTTGCTTCTCTGAGAAACGCAGAAGAGGTTGCTGCTATCCGCGGTAAAACAGTAAAAGAAATTCTTGGATAGGGGAGGAAGCAACCATGGCAAACCTGAAAATCAAACTGGTTCGTGGCTTCCAGGGCCGCAAGGATGACCAGATTGCTACCGCTCGTTCCCTTGGACTGAGAAAGATCGGTAACGAGGTTATCCAGCCAGATAATGCAGCTACCAAAGGCAAAATCAACAAGATTTCCCACCTGGTAGAGGTAACCGAAGCTTAACAAAGAGGAGGTGCAGCGAACAATGAAATTGCACGAACTTTCTCCGGCTCCCGGCTCTACCAAAAAAGCTTACCGTGTAGGCAGAGGTGCGGGTTCCGGTAATGGTAAAACAGCAGGTAAAGGACACAAGGGCCAGAAGGCTCGTTCCGGCGGCGGCGTAAGACCAGGCTTTGAAGGCGGTCAGATGCCACTCCAGAGACGTATTCCTAAGAGAGGCTTCAACAACATCTTCGCAAAACAGTTTGCTATCGTAAACGTAGGCGATCTGGAAAACTTCGAAAACGATACTGTCGTTACCGAAGAACTCCTCGTTGAGACCGGCCTGGTTAAAAAAGCACTTGACGGTGTCAAGGTATTGGGCAACGGCGAGCTGAGCAAGAAGCTCACAGTGAATGTAACAGCATTCTCCGCTTCTGCCAAAGAAAAGATTGAAAAGGCAGGCGGAAAGGCCGAGGTGATCTAGGATGCTTGAAACCCTCAAAAATGCCTGGAAACTGCCTGACTTAAGAAAAAGAATCTCCTTTACACTGTTGATTCTTCTGATCTTCCGGTTTGGTGCGGCTCTGCCGGTACCATTCCTGGATGCATCTGTTATGCAGGGCTTTGGTGATGGAAACCTGTTGGGATTTGTCAACCTGCTGACCGGTGGTGCGTTCCAGAACGCAACTCTGTTTGCACTGTCCATCTCCCCATACATCACCTCCAGCATCGTAATTCAGCTGCTGGCTGTTGCGATTCCGGCACTTGAGCAGCTCTCCAAAGAGGGCGCAGAGGGCCGAAAGAGACTGAATAAGATCACAAGATATGTAACGATTGCGCTGGCTTTGCTCCAGTCCTTTGGATACTACAACATCCTGGGCAGCAACGGTGCGATCATGGACGGCGGCAACGCCTTTGGCAATGCCATCATCTTTTTGACCATCATCTCCATGTTTACAGCAGGTTCGATGATCTGCGTATGGCTGGGTGAGCAGATTGATGATAAAGGAATCGGCAACGGTATTTCGATGATCCTGTTTGCAGGTATCGTTTCCCGCGGCGGTTCGGTCGTCGCAGTAATGTGGCAGTATCTGCTTCTCGGCTATGAATCCATCAAAGCTGGAAGCACCTTTGACGGTCTGCGTTACTTGATTGGTATTCCACTTCTGGTTGTCATTTTTGTAGTTCTGGTTGCATTCATCGTTCTGATGACCAAAGCAGAGCGCAGAATTCCGATTCAGTATGCAAAACGTGTTGTTGGCCGTAAAATGTACGGTGGCCAGTCCAGCTACATTCCGGTAAACGTAAACATGTCCGGCGTTATGCCAATCATCTTTGCAAGCTCCCTGATGGCAATCCCTGGTACGATTGCAGCGTTCATTCAGCCAGAGGAAGGTTCTTTCTGGGAGAGCTTCTTGAAGATCTTTAACTACAACAGTGGTTTTTACGCATTTTTGTATTTCATCCTGATCATTGCTTTTGCATATTTCTATGTTGCGATCCAGTACAACCCAGTTGAAATGGCGAACAACCTCAGAAAGAACAACGGCGCAATCCCAGGTATTCGTCCTGGTAAATCGACTTCAGACTTTATCGCACGAATCATTTCCAAAGTTACCCTGATGGGTGCTCTGTTCTGTGCGGTAGTTGCAATCCTTCCGATCGGTCTTGCAGCTCTGACCAACATTCAGGGCGTATCGCTCGGAGGTACCACCATCATCATTATCGTTGGTGTTGCACTGGATACAGTAAAACAGCTGGAATCCGAAATGATGATGCGTCACTATAAAGGTTTCCTGGAATAATTGTTTCCAGAAAGGAGATCTGTTTTTATGAACATTATACTTCTCGGAGCGCCAGGTGCC
Source organism: uncultured Negativibacillus sp. (assembly GCF_944388365.1). Lineage (GTDB taxonomy): Bacteria > Bacillota > Clostridia > Oscillospirales > Ruminococcaceae > Negativibacillus. The sequence goes on from NZ_CALXIN010000007.1 coordinate 16,455, forward strand.
GGTAAAGGCACACAGGCAGAAAAAATCTGTGAGTATTGTCATATTCCTCAGATCAGCACCGGTAACATCATCCGTGCAGCGATGAAAAACGGAACAGAGGCCGGCAAAAAGGCACAGGAGTTTGTTCACGCAGGACAGCTGGTGCCAGACGCAGTAGTGATCGAAATGGTGAACGAACGTCTGAAACAGGATGATTGCAAAAACGGTTTTATTCTCGACGGTTTTCCAAGAACCGTGCCGCAGGCACAGGCGCTCAAGGAAATGGGAGTCGAGATTGATCATGTAATTGACATCGAAGTTCCTGATGAGACGATCATGCAGAGACTGACCGGCAGACGTGTGTGCAGCGAGTGCGGCGCAACCTATCACATGGTTTACAATCCACCAAAGGTGGAAGGTGTCTGTGATAAATGCGGCCACGAGCTGATCATCCGCAAGGATGACCATCCGGACACCGTCAAAGACAGACTGCAGGTTTACCACGAACAGACCGAACCACTCAAAGGCTTCTATGAAAAACTTGGTCTTTTGTATATGATCGAGGGCACCAAGCCAGTTGAGCAGGTAACCAAAGATACCCTCAATGCATTAGGAGTCAAGTCTGCTTTGGAGGGTTAAACCCAATGGTTGTACTCAAAACAAGCAAAGAATTATCCGATATGAAACTTTCCTGCAAGATCAGTGCTCAGGCTCTGAGGCTTGCGGGCGAGTTGATTAAACCGGGAGTGTCCACAGCTTATGTGGATCAGATGCTTCATGAGTTTATTGTTTCTCAGGGAGCGAAGCCAACCTTTCTGGGATACGGCGGTTTTCCGGCGTCATCCTGCATCTCGATAAACGACGAGGTAATCCACGGGATTCCTTCGGGCAGGATCATCCAGGAAGGCGATATTGTCAGCGTCGATGTCGGTGCTGCAATCAATGGCTATACCGGAGACAATGCGGCAACCTTTGCCGCAGGTACAGTTTCCGAAGAAGCACAGAAAATTATGGATGTGACAAAGGAGTGCCTGTACCGCGCCATCGAAGCCGCACAACCAGGAAACCGGCTGGGCGACATTGGATTCGCGGTAGAATCCTATGCCAAGAGCTTCGGCTTTGCAGTGGTTCGGGATTATGTGGGACACGGCGTCGGCAGAAAGCTGCATGAATCGCCGTCGATACCAAACTATGGCACACCAGGACGTGGACTGAAACTTCTGCCAGGCATGACGTTGGCTATTGAGCCGATGATCAATGCAAAGGGCAGCGCGGTTGTGGTTAAAAAAGATGGAACAGTGTTGACACGAAGCGGCAGCCTTTCGGCGCACTTTGAACACACCATTGCAATCACCGCTTCCGGACCGGTCATCATGACCGAATAGGAGGAACGATGATACAAAAGGGTTCCATTGTCCGGCCGATTGCCGGAAAAGACCAGGACCGATTTTTTGTGGTCATCCAAACCGAAGGGGAATGGGCTTATCTTTCCGACGGCAGAAAGCGAACGCTTTCCCACCTGAAGAAGAAAAAGCACCGGCACCTGGAGGTGACCGGCCAGGAATTGGATCTGTCTGCGGTCACTACAAACAAACAACTCAGAAAAGCTTTGACCAGTTTAGGATTTTGCCGGATCGTCCGGTAAAATATTCAGAAGGAGGTTTTTTACTTGTCCAAGGAAGACGTAATCGAAATTGAAGGCAAAGTATTGGAAGCTTTGCCAAACGCTCAATTTAAAGTTGAGTTGCCAAATGGCCACGTGATTCTGGCACACATTTCCGGCAAACTGAGAATGAACTTCATCAGAATTCTGCCAGGAGACAAGGTTACCGTGGAGATGTCTCCATACGACCTGCAGAAAGGCCGTATCACCTGGCGTTCCAAATAAATCCAAGTAAAAGTAAGGGTAGAAGCACTTTTGAAGAACAAAAGAGCTTCATGACAAGGAGGTAGTTTCAAATGAAAGTAAGACCTTCCGTTAAACCCATGTGCGAAAAATGCAAAATCATCAAACGCAAAGGACGCATTATGGTAATTTGCAGCAACCCGAAGCATAAACAGCGTCAGGGCTAATCAAAAAGAATTTTAGCTCTTTGGGATATGCAAGACCTATATAATGGAGGTGCAACAAAAGTATGGCTCGTATAGCTGGTGTAGACCTGCCTCGCGAGAAGCGGATCGAAATTGGACTTACCTATATCTATGGTATCGGCAGAAAGTCCGCAAACGACATCCTGGCAGCAACAGGCGTTAACCCTGATATCAGAGTTAAGGACATGGACGAGGATGACGTTACAAAGCTGAGAGATTACATTGATAAACATTTTGTTGTTGAGGGTGACCTTCGTCGTGACGTTGCACTCGACATCAAGAGATTGATCGAAATTGGATGCTACAGAGGCGTTCGTCATAGAAAAGGTCTGCCTGTAAGAGGACAGAGAACCAAGACCAACGCTCGTACAAGAAAAGGTCCAAAGAAGACAATCGCTAACAAGAAGAAATAAGGGGAGGGATATTGAGAAATGGCTAAAGCTAACAATGCAAAAAAAGCTGCCACACCAAGACGTCGTGAGCGTAAGAATATTGAACGCGGTGCTGCTCATATCCAGTCTACTTTTAACAATACCATTGTTACTATCACAGACACACAGGGCAACGCAATCTCCTGGGCAAGCGCAGGCGGTCTGGGCTTCAGAGGTTCCAGAAAATCCACCCCGTTTGCTGCACAGACAGCCGCTGAAACAGCTGCAAAAGCTGCTATGATTCACGGACTCAAATCTGTTGAAGTATTCGTTAAAGGACCAGGTTCCGGACGTGAGGCTGCGATCCGTGCACTGCAGGCAGCAGGTCTTGAAGTTAACATGATCAAAGATGTTACTCCAATTCCGCACAACGGTTGCCGTCCACCTAAGAGAAGACGCGTGTAATCTGATTAGGGAGGTACAAGAATATGGCAAGATATACAGGTGCGGTCTGCAAACTCTGCCGTCGTGAAGGACAGAAACTGTTCCTGAAAGGTGAGAGATGCTATTCTGACAAATGCGCTCTGTCCCGCAGAAGCTATGCTCCGGGCCAGCACGGTCAGAACCGCAAGAAAGTTTCCGAGTACGGAGTTCAGCTCCGCGCAAAACAGAAAACAAGACGTTTCTACGGTGTTCTTGAAGGTCAGTTTGCTAAATACTTCGAGATGGCTGAAAAACAGCAGGGCGTAGCTGGTGAAAACCTGCTCAGAATCCTGGAAAGCCGTCTGGACAACGTTGTATACAGAGCAGGCCTTGCATCTTCCAGAGCTGAAGCAAGACAGCTGGTTCGTCACGGTCACTTCACCGTTAACGGCCACAAAGCAAACATTCCTTCCATCCTGCTGAAAGCTGGCGACGTTGTTGCTCTGACCGAAGGCAGCAAAGCTTCTGACAAATTCAAAGCCATCATGGAAGTCAATGGTTCCCGTCCGGTTCCACAGTGGCTGGATATGGATAAAGACAACAGCGTGGTTAAAATTGTTAACCTTCCAAATCGCGAAGATATCGATCTCGATGTTGAAGAACATCTCATCGTTGAGTTGTACTCCAAATAATAGGTGCATCCTCTGTTTTTCAAACAGTGTGTCCTATTCTGGCGGTGTGTTTACAAACTGCCGGCAGACAGGGAGAACGATTTTATATCAGCATGGGAACGCGAAAAGAACGGCAGCTTAATGCTTGCCATTGAAGGAGGGTTATAATGGTAAAGATAATTGAACCAAAGATTGAGACCGCAGAACTTAAATCTGATGGAACATACGGCAGATTTGTGGTAGAACCGCTTGACAGAGGTTTTGGTACAACTTTAGGCAACAGCCTGAGACGTGTGTTGCTCTCCTCGCTTCCTGGTGTTGCAGTAACATCAATTAAAATTGATGGTGTGCAACACGAATTCTCAACTATTGAGGGCGTAAAAGAGGACGTCACCGAGATTGTCCTCAACATCAAAGGTTTAACTGCAAAACTTTACTGTGAGGGACCGAAGCTCGTCTACATCAATGCAGAGGGCGAAGGAGAAGTCACTGCAGGATCGATTCAGTGCGACTCTGATGTCGAGATCCTGGACCCAAGCATGCACATTGCAACACTGGGACCAAACGCAGTTCTTCGCATGGAAATTGTTCTGGACAAGGGTCAGGGTTATGTCTCTGCCGAAAAGAACAAACAGATTGCAAAGGACAAGAACAGTGACAAGTCGATGCAGGACAAAACCCAGCTCGACAAAATGTCCCTGAACAAGATCTACATCGACAGCATTTACACTCCAGTTTTGAAGGTAAACTACACTGTCGAGAACACACGTGTTGAGCAGATTACCGACTATGATAAACTGACGCTGGAAGTTTGGACAGACGGCACTATCTCTGCAAAAGAAGCTGTCAGCCTTTCGGCTAAGATCCTCAATAGACAACTCAATCACTTCGTCGATCTTTCCGAAGAAGTGAGCAACACGGAAATCATGGACACCCAGGAAGATACCGGCAAGGAAAAAGTCCTGGAAATGACCATCGAGGAACTCGACCTCTCCGTGCGTGCGTTTAACTGCCTCAAACGTGCAGGCGTAAACACTGTAAGCGATTTGATCAACAAATCACAGGATGAAATGATGAAGGTCAGAAACCTGGGTAAAAAGTCTCTGGAAGAAGTTCTTGCGAAACTCGATTCCCTTGGATTCAGCCTTACCAAAAACGACGAATAGTTGAGATACATTCCATAATCCATTAAAAAGGAGTGAATTTGGATGCCAGGCACCAGAAAACTCGGCAGAGCCACTGCTAGCAGAACGGCTATGCTCAGAGCGATGGTAACTTTCCTGCTGGAAAACGGCAAGATTGAGACCACAGTTACAAGAGCAAAAGAAGTCAAGGCAATGACTGAAAAGATCATCACTAAGGCAAAACAGAACGATCTGCATTCCAAGCGTCAGGTTTATTCTTACGTTACAAAGGAAACCGTCGCAAAGAAAGTCTTTGATGATATTGCTCCAAAATATGCAGAGAGAAACGGCGGTTACTGCCGTATCATCAAGATCGGTCCTCGCCGCGGTGACGCAGCTGAGATGGCAATCATCGAACTGATCTAAGTTCCTTTTAACCTTATTAAAAAGGTTATCACCGGATATATCGATATAACCGGTCCAGGAAAGAAGGGCAATTCTTTCCTGGATAAAGGGGTCTTGCCTGACGGCTGTCTGCATTGGACGCCTGAATTGAACCCCTTGACAACAGTCATTCATCTGTGCTATCATGTACAGGTAACAATACACCGCTCTTTTCGGGAAGAATCAGTTGTGATCAGACCGATTCGCGAGTGGACGCACTCACCTGGTAAAGGGTGGTGGGGAAAAGACCTTCGGGACGCCGAAGGTCTTTTCTTTTTGTATCACAAAAATCCCAGCACAAAACTGTGCTGGGATTTTTTACTTAGTTTAGGATGTTTTATTTTTGAGGTATCTTTGGATTGAGCAGACGTCCATCCCACTGCTTCATAGCGACACGGGTGGAGCGGGCCATCTCCTTGCTGAACACAGCGCCGGTTTTGCGCGCATAAAATGCCTGAGCAAAATTGTCGGCACCGTAGGGATTGTCCGGCTGGAAGGTGGCTGCTTGTTCGGCGTACATGGCGCGGTATTCCTCGTCGGTGAGGTGTTTGTATTTCTCGTCGAAGACGATGTACTGCCGGTCAAAACGTTTTCTGGGCTTGCGCAGGTGGTTTTCACGGTAGTATCCCAGACAGAGCATGCCGATTGGGAAAGCCCAATCCGGCAGGTCGAACAGTTCGCGGTGAACCTCGTAATTTTCGATGATATCCCCAATATAACAGGAGCCTATGCCCAGCGACTCGGCAGCGATGACAGCATTTTGCGCAGCAATCATTGTGTCCTCAATGGCCAGCAGCAGATCGGACTCCTGTGGAGCTTCAAACGAAAGTCCTTTGCGGTCGCAGTATTCTCCGACGCCCTCCAGACGATAATAGTCAAACCAACGCTGGTGGTCTGCAAGAAAAACAAGGATGACAGGAGCAGTGGCGATAAAAGCCTGATGATCACAGGTCTGGGAGAGAATCTTCTTGGTGTTCTCATCGCGTACAACAATAACCGAATAAAGCATCTGGTTGCCGGCGGTAGGAGCGCGCATCATCGCATGGAGGATGGTGTCCAGCACCTCCTGCGGGATAGGCCGATCATCATAAACGCGCAGCGATACGCGGTTGTTCATCAGTTCCAAAGTAGGATTGGTCATGGCAAAAGCCTCACTTTCGTAATGGAATACTTTCAGTATAGCTGTTTTATATCAGCGTTGTAAAGTGACATTCTCCACAAGGAAAGGTTGACTTTTTGCAGCAATCAAAAAGGAAGGCGTCCGGTATTTACCGGACGCCTTCCTTCGGTTATTTTTTGCTCATTACCAACGGTTGTGCAAGGTCGATCATCAATGCGCCCAACGGTGCTGTCAGCAGGATTGCTACGACCGCCACGCTGAGAACGATGTTGCCGCAGGCAAGACCTGCACTCAACGGCAGAGAGCCGATCGCGGCCTGTACGGTGGCTTTGGGAGTATAGGCAAGCATACAGAACAAACGTTCCCGTCCGGTAAAATGGGTGCCCAGCAGGGACAGAAAGACGCCGAACATGCGGAATACCAGCACGCCCAACAGCAGGACAATAGCTTTGACACCCACCTGTGCAGCATACTGAATGTCTACCGCTGCACCCACCAAAACAAAGAGGAGCAGCTCTGCAGCGACCCACAGCTTTGAATACTTGGAGGACAGTCGCACAGCGACTTCTCTGCGGCAGCGCTGCAGGCTGATTCCCATACTCATTACTGCCAGCAGGCCGGAAAAACCGATGATGCCGGTCATTTGATCCTCCAAAGTGACCAGCAGGAAGGAGATGCTCAGGATGATGACCACCTTGGCGCTGTCGCGGATATGGAAGCGCTTGAAGAAGTTTGCCAATGCAACGCCGCACAGAATACCGCCTGCCAGTCCCAGCACCATAGAGGTAGGAATGCGCAGCAGGTCGACGGCGGCAAAGCTGCCGCTCTGAACCAGTCCCAGCAGTGAGGTAAACAGGATGATGACATAGACATCATCCGCCGATGCTCCTGCCATGATGAGTTGTGGGATGCCCTGTGCAGTACCGCGGCCGTTTTCCATCATTTGCAGCATTTTAGGAACAACGACCGCCGGCGATACCGCAGCAACTACGGTTCCAAGGATGCCGGCTTCCAGTAAACTCAGTCCTAACAGCGGAGGCGCCAGCAGCAACATTCCGATAATTTCCATTGACGCAGGAAGAAAGCACATCAAAAAGGCAGGACGTCCTACCTTTTTCAGGTCCTCCAGATTGAGGTTGAGGCCGGCGCGGGTCAAGATAATGATGAGTGCGATTTTGCGCAGATCCGCAGAGATGGACAGGATGGAAGGGTCCAGCAGATTGAGCACCGAAGGACCCAGCAGAATACCGGTAATGAGCATTCCCAATAGCGGCGGCAGATGCAGCCGCTGGAAGATAGATCCCAGCAGCATGGCACACAGAAAGATAAGGGCAAGACTGAACAACATAAACATATCTCCTTTGTTTTTGATTTTCGCAGAGGAGGGCAAATAAAAAAGGCTGACCCTTCTGCGATGTGTCATCACAGAAGTCATCAGCCTGTCGATAATGTTTCAACATTTGGCGGTTTGAAAGTGGAAAAACCACCTTCACGGATGCTATCATACCACAGCTTTTAGTATTTTGCAAGAGCAATCACGACCCCAAATATAAAGTATACACTTTTATATTTCAAATAAAAGACCGATTTTTGAAAGTAATCCGGTGGTGAAAAGGTCAAAAACGATGAGTACAGCAGATAAACGGAGCGGTTTTACAGTAAAAAAGATATACTTTAAGGAAATTTATATAGGTTTTGCACGAAAAAATATACAGATATTTAAAATATATTACAAAAAACAGTGTAAAAACGGAAAAGATATAAAAAAATATAGCGGATACTTTGATTTTTGTGATAGAATAAAAATACTTAACAAAGAATGACTGCGTAAAGGATTCTGTTTCTATTTTCCGGCGGTCGAGCAAAAACAGTATCATAAGAGTGAAGGAGTGTTGTCTTGTGCTTTTAATCAAGCAGACGGAGGTATATGCACCGGAATATCTGGGCGTGAAGGACGTATTGGTGTGCGGCAGTAAAATTGAGGCGATTGAAGATCATATTGACCTGAATCTGCCATCCTGTAAGGTGATTGATGCCAATGGTAAAAAACTGACACCAGGAATTATTGATCCTCATGTACACATCACGGGAGGCGGCGGCGAAGGCAGCTTCCACACCCAGGTGCCTCCGGTAGCGCTGTCCGAGCTGATCGGCGGCGGTGTCACCACCGTTGTTGGTCTGCTGGGAACCGATGGAATTACCCGCAGTGTCGAGAATCTGATTGCAAGGACCAAGGCACTGAAGGAGGAAGGAATCAGTGTATACGCCTGTACAGGTTCTTATGGTTATCCAAGTGTGACACTGACAGGCGATGTCAAAAAAGATATCATCTTTGTTGACGAGATTATCGGCGTCAAGCTGGCGATGTCTGACCATCGCGCACCAAATGTCACCGTCGATGAGCTGATTCGACTGGGAAGTGATGCGCGTGTTGCAGGTATGATTTCCGGCAAGTGCGGCATGGTGGTGCTGCACATGGGAGGCGCACCACAGGCGCTGCGTCTGGTTCGTGAGGCACTGGATCGCACGGCTATTCCGATTAAAACATTCCACCCAACACATGTGACACGCTGCCACAAGCTGTTGGAGGAAGCGTTTGCCTTTGCAAATCAGGGTGGTTATATCGACATGACCTGCGGCACCAGAGGAGCTGGTTCTCCGGCAATCTGTGTCATGGAGGCAAAACAGCGCGGTGTGGCGATGGATCGCATCACCTTCAGCTCGGATGGAATGGGCAGCTGGTCCAATTATGACCAGGAGGGCAATTTGGTGGAGATAGGCTATTCCTCCGTTGATACCGTCTACCGCGAATTTAAGGTGCTGGTAAAAACCTATCAGATGCCGATGGAAGAAGCGCTGCGCTTTGCAACCATCAACACAGCTCATTCGCTGGAACTGTATCCGAAAAAAGGCTGCGTCCGTGTAGGTTCCGACGCAGACCTGCTTTTGATGGAGAACGACCTGTCGCTGCACAGCGTCATCGCCAACGGAAATCTGATGATGGAAAACCATCAGATTTTAAAGAAAGGAACATACGAAAAGTAATTTTTACAATATAAATTACAAATAGACAAAATTACCCACTGAGTGACAAGGAACTTTGCAAAGGATACGAAGAAATTGTCATAACCAGGGGTAATTTTTTGCACAGATTTTACTTAAAAAGAGCAGACAGATGACAGCGTGTGTGATAAAATAAAGGTGGAAGCAGAGAAAACAGAGAGCATCGACATTGCCTTGCTCAGGTGCAGCTTTTTCGGTTTGCTGTGCGCGATGTCTGTGATGTATTTCTCAGCCGATACCGTAGGTACAATCCAGTGACATAAAAGCGTTCGTCCCGTTTTTGGAAGCAAACGGAGAAGGGCGCTCTGTAATATCGAAAGGAGCGTTTTGATCATGATCCCATGCAGAAAAACCTGTGCCGATTATTGCGAAGGCTGCCACAAAACCTGTCCGAGATGGAAAGCATTTTTGGAAAAGAGCAGCATTGAGCGACGGGAGAAAAAAGCGTATCTTGCTTATTACAGCGAATTATGTGGAACGATTGCGCGCCAGTGCCGCGCATCCTCTCCTTTTGTACCGCACAGGATTTAAGCTGTACATAAAAATGACATACACCAAAAGCAAAGAGGCGGCACTTGCCGCCTCTTTGCTTTTGGAAGTCTTGGGTGAATATGTTTGGTTTCAAAATGAAGGAGAATACATTAAAACAAGAACAGTTTTACGATGCCCAAAGCAACACCGACCGAGGCCAGAACCTGGGAGTTAAACTTTGCGTTGACCGATTTTCCAACAACGTGGACACAGATAGCGATGATGCTCAAGAATCCGATGCCCCAGGAGATGATCTGACCGGCAACCTGATTCATTGGGAGGCTGGATGCATTCAGAAAGGCAATCAGCATGCCCAACAGGGAAACAACATAGAACAGAACTTCCTTGACCTTGGGACCTTTTGCCAGGAACAGGAAGGCGATCGAGAGACCGCTGATAACAGTGATGGTGATAAAGGTGATCATTAAAATGCCTAATGCCATAAAAAATTCCTCTCTTTCGATATACTTTCAATTCACACTTTTTTGATGGGGTGTTTGCTTTGTTGTCTTTATCTTATCGCAGGAATCTAAATATTTTCTGCAGAAGATTCTGAAGAATTCTGAAGATCGGTGGAAGATTCCAAAGCAACAGGAGGATTTGGCGTCAGACGGACGGTGATGCAGAAGATTCCGTCTGCTTCTTCGGTGTGAATACCTCCATGATAGCGGTGTGCCAGCAAAGCGATGCTGCGCAGTCCAATCCGAGTGCTGTCGACCTGACGGGAAGGATCGGGAGGCAGGATATGATTTTGCTGACGGATCATCAATACCTGGTCATCAAACTGAGCCTGGATTTGCACAGGAAAGGCAGGGTCTGCATATTTGAGAATGTTGGAGGAGAGATTTTCAAAGATGCGCTGTACATCCTGTACGTTCATCTGAGCGGAAAATTCAGGGAGCTGCTGGGTGTCGATCTGCAACTGAAAATGGTCCTCCAAATCGGCTTCCATCTCCTCCAGCAGCTGCTGCAGAAACAGGCGGCCATCGGGTAAAAACTGGGTGTCCTGCTGTGCAGGAGAGAGCAACAGACCGATCAGCACACGAATCTGTTCTGATTTGTCGCGGATGATGTGCAGATAATCGTCGGTCTGTGTCCGATCCAGCGCAGGGTGTTCCAGCAAAAACTGGGTATAGGAGATGACCGAAGTCAGCGGATTTTTGATGTCATGGGACAGTCCGCGGATCAGCTCATCCTTTTCCTGCTGCATCTGCTCTTCCACCTGCCGGAGGTAGAGGATGGAGGCGGAAAGCTTGTTGATACTTTCGGCAAGCTCGGTCAGCTCATCATTTCCCTCGACAGGAATCTGTACTTCCAATCCATCCTCGCGAAGCTGCTGAACACCGCGGATGATGGTGATAATATAAATCAGCTTTTGTCCCACAAAGAAAAAGAACAGCGCCGAAAAAATGACCATTGAAGCAATCAGACACAGATTGCGCAGCCAGGTGTAGAAAATGGTGATGTGCAGATCATTCAGCGAAACACCACGGGCAATCAGACGGGAATTTAAGATCGCGCAGGAGGTATAATAGAGGAATCCATAGCTGAATACAGCGATGAGAAAGGAGAGAAAAAACAGTCCCAGGATTTCCAGCGAGAGCTTTCGATGGGAGGAATTAGTCAACATAATACCCCTTTCCCCATGCGGTTTTGATATATTTAGGGTTTTTGGTGGAGTCCCCCAGCTTTTTGCGCAGGTTTTTGATATGAACCATCACGGTGGAATCGCCGACGACATTGTCGTTCCAGATGCTGTGATAGATGTTTTCAATCGAGAAAATTTTCTTGCGGTGGGACAAGAACAGCTCCAGAATACAATACTCGGTGTGCGTCAAGACAATGACCTCTCCGTTGCGGGAGACGGTCTGACTGTCTGGATCGAGGGTCAGATCGCCCAGCGTCATCACCGAGGAGGAAGGCTCTACCGTCTGCGGATGGTACTGCTGGCTGCGTCGAAGCAATGCTTTGACCCGCATCAACAGCTCTGCATTGGAGAACGGTTTGGTGATATAGTCGTCAGCGCCGGCAGCAAAGCCCATCGCCTTGTCCGACTCGCCGGCATAGGCGGTCAGAAAGATCATTGGAGCAAAAGAAAATTCCCGCAGCTTTGCGCCCAGCGAAAAACCGGACATTCCAGGCATATTGACATCGAGGATGAACAGATCAAAGCTGTTGTCTGCACATTCCAGTGCCTGATGTCCGTCCGAAGCGGTAACGACCTGGTATCCTTCGCCGCCGAGCAGCAATGTCAGAATATCACGAATTTCCTTTTCATCGTCTACCACCAAGATTTTGTTTTTTTTCTCAGCCATAACATACCTCCTGCGATATACAAACAAGTTTCTGTAAACATTTTAACATATCTGGGAAGGGGATACCATGAAGAAAGGCAAATGTTTTAAAAAGAAACAAAAAATAATACGGTCACAGAGAAATCTTTCTCTGTGACCGTATTATTTAATGAGCAAATTGTTTTAGCTTCTGCAAAATTTCCACATCGGCAGGGCAGAATGGGTACTGGTCAATTTCCTCGGTGGTGATCCACCGCAGGTTGTTGTGTTCCAGTTTCTGCACCGTTCCTTCGATGATGCGGGCATGAAACAGCATCAGATGGACCGTCAGGTCAGGGTAGACGTGGGTCAATTCGGTGAACAGTTCACCGACCTCGATGGTGATGCCAAGTTCCTCCTGACATTCGCGGACGAGTGCCTGCTGGGGTGTTTCTCCTGCTTCCACCTTGCCGCCGACAAACTCCCACAGAAGTCCGCGCGCCTTATGTGCCGGACGCTGACAGATTAAAAAGCGTTCGCCCTGCCAGATCAGGGCAGCGACGACCTGAGCAGTCATCACAGAACACCTCCTGTGAAGAAAAATTAGCCGATGTAGGTCATGATTTCGTCAACAGCTTTGCGGCGTTTCGGACGGAGCTGGTCGTTGGCAGCATAGCCCACTGCCAGCACCAGACGGATGTTTTTGTCTGCCGGCAGGCCGAGGGTTTCATGCAGCTTTTCCGAGTCGAAGGCGCCCATGATGCAGGTGGACAGTCCCTGCTGGGTAGCGGCAAAGCACAGGTGAGCGGTAGCAATGCCGATATCCATCTGTGCATATTTCTGATTTGGCTCTGGACGGCCGATCAGATAAGCGGGTTCCTCGCAGATTACGATAAAGGCAGGGCATTTTTCGGTAAACTGGTTGATACCGGAAGCCTGAATGCTGTGGGCAACCTCAGGAGATTTCTGTGGGTCGTTGACGACAATAAAGCTCCATGGCTGGGAATTGCAGGCAGACGGAGCTAGTCCGGCAGCCTCAATGCAGTTGACCAGCTGTTCTTTGGTAGGACGCTTGTCAGGATTATAGTTGCGGCAGCTTTCACGCTGTTTTACAAGATCAAAAAAGTCAGACATAATCGAAAACTCCTTTCTGATAAGAAAAAAATCTTTCCGACCTTATTTTAATACTTTCCAGACAGAATGTCCAATTTCTTTTTTGGATGGAAAAGCAAAAGACTTCCATTTTCCATACTTGTCAAAGACAAGTTTTTCTTCTATAATAAAGCAATAAAGTATGTGAGCAAAGATGAGGAAGGATGTTTTGGGTATGAAGATTGATGATATTGATCGAGTAGGAAATCGCATCAAGGATATTCGAAAGAAAAAATCGCTGACGATTACCGAACTTTCCAAATATACAGGTTTATCTGTCGGCTATCTGAGCAATATTGAAAGGAATCAGACAAGTCCGACGCTGCGCAACCTTGCGACCATCTGTAATGCGCTGGATATTTCGATGTCCGATATTATCACCGAAAGTGCGGATGAGCGGATCGTTGTGAGAAAAGAGGACTGGGTAGTTCGAGAGTATCCGGAGTATCAGCAGACGATCAACTTTATAGATTTTGGAAATGCCAATGGAGAGTTTCAGCTGGTACTGATGCAGCCTGGAAAAACACAGAAGGTATCCGAGGGAGTGCATCCCTATCCAGAGATGGGAATGGTTTTGAAAGGTGAACTGACAGTTATCATTGATGGTACAGAATATGTTCTGCACGAAGGTGACTCCATCCGTATCAAGCCGCATAACTTCCATACCATGCGCAACCATGGTAAAGAGGTGTGCGAGAGTCTGTGGTATATTCGCCATTCGGCGACCCGCGAAGGATAAACAGACAGCAAAAAGCTCTATCAAAACAGCCTGCATATTGCAGGCTGTTTTGATAGGGCTTTATTTTGATTCCAGATAAAAATTGAAGCTGTCGATCACCCCATAGATCGGGTGTTTCATCGCTTTATGTGTGATACCTTCCTGTACAAATCCTAATTTTTCAAGAAGGTGAATCGATGGCTGATTATAAGGATAAGCGCTGGCAACAAGCATCTGTGTGCCATTTGCAAAGCAGTCCTCTATCACACAATGCAGAGCTTCGGTGGCGTAGCCCTGACAACGAAAATGCGGATTGATGACGTATCCCAATTCTACGGCAGGAACGGCGCGTTCAGCTTCCATCAGGTGAATAGTGCCGATGACCTTACCTCTGTCGCGCAAGACAATCATCCAGCGACCCTCATCCTCTGCAAATTTATCCATCAGCTTTTGATATTTTTCGTCCATAGCTGCGAATGGTTCATAGCCGCCATCATCATAGCAGGTGTCTCGGTCAGAAAGAAATTCAAACAAATCGGTACTGTCCGCTGATGAAAATGGCCGCAAAAGCAGCCGTGGCGTTTGAAGGGTATATTGTGGCATCTGTTATACTTCCTTTCCGGATAAATTGAGGGAAGTATAGCACATCAGGATAAGAATGTCAAAAATTTATTTCTGATAAAAAGGATGGAAGGAACAATTTTAGTTCGATTAAAAATGAGATTATATTTTAGCAAGATGAAATATTTACAAGACAGGATTTTGATGTTACAATCAAATTGAAAAAACTTTCAAAACAATGAGGAGGACGCTGGATGAATCAGGCCAAGGCCATTGGGACCAAGATCAAAGAAGAACGACTGAGAAGAAAAATGACCCTGAAACAGCTCAGCGAAGAAGTAGGATTATCGATTGGCTACCTGTCACAGGTGGAGCGCGGCTACGGCACACTGAGTCTGAATGCGCTGGAAAAACTGTCCAAAGTGCTGGAAGTAGAGATGACCGACTTTTTTGAGGATGCCAGCAAAGAGAACAGCGGCTATGTTGTCTATGGATATCAGAGAGAAAAGATGCAAATTTCTCACCAGACGGTACATTATTCGATGAGCAACCAGATAGGTTCTCTTTCGATGAGACCGATGATGTATGAGCTGTATCCTGAGCAGGAGCATCAGGAAGAACAGATTTTCTGCCACGAGGAGGAAGAGGTGCTGTATATGGTGGAAGGAAGCTGCATCATCTGGGTATCGGGACAGGAATATTTTCTCAACCCAGGAGACTGTGTGCATATTCCTCCGCATGCACAGCATAAGTGGAGAAATAATACAACCAAAATTGCAAAATTACTGGGTGTTTATTGTTAAGGGGCTGTTTCAATATTCTGAAAAACAGGCATACTAAAGTAGATGGCAGCAGATTGTCTAAAAAAATCGATGCATAATAATGAATATTGAATTAATAAAACTCAACAATCGGAAAATTGACATAAAAAACATTGACGGCTACCAAATGTTTTGTTAAGATAAAGCTGAGGGATTTTTTACCTCAAAAATGATATATATAACTGATGTGATAAAACCAGGGTAGTATAAATTTTCAAGGGGGGTTTTTCTTATGAAAATCTTGGTTACAGGTTTTGACCCATTTGGCGGAGAAAAAGTAAATCCTGCTTATGAGGCAGTCAAACTGCTGCCGGATACCATTGCTGGTGCGCAGATTATCAAAATTGAAATTCCAACCGTTTTTGCAAGAAGTGGCCCAACTGTAGAAGCAGCAATCAAAGAGCACAATCCTGACGTTGTTATCAACGTTGGACAGGCTGGCGGTCGCTCCTGCGTTACCATCGAGCGCGTTGCTATCAATCTGGCAGAAGCAAGAATTCCTGATAACGACGGCGAGTCTCCAATGAACCAGCCTCTGCAGGCTGACGGTGAGCCGGCATACTTTGCTACCATTCCGGTCAATGCCATCGTAGAAAATGTACGCAGCCATGGTCTGCCATGCTTTATGTCCTACACCGCAGGCACCTATGTATGCAACTGCGTTATGTACAATGTTCTGTACATGGCAGCAAAGAGATATCCAAACATCCGCGCTGGTTTTATCCATGTACCATATGCTTGCGAGCAGGTTGTTGGTAAACCAAACGGCACACCATCCATGTCTCTGGAAAACATCGCAAAGAGCCTGGAGTATGCGATCGAAGCAGTTGTCAACAACAAAGAGGACGTTGCAGGCGCTGGCGCAGGCACAACTCACTAAGCTTTATAACACTGATTATAAAAAAATCCCATCCGCTTTGCGGATGGGATTTTTTTATGCTGTAAATAATCAGCAGACAAC
The DNA here is from genome assembly GCF_944388365.1 of uncultured Negativibacillus sp. Classification (GTDB taxonomy): domain Bacteria; phylum Bacillota; class Clostridia; order Oscillospirales; family Ruminococcaceae; genus Negativibacillus. The sequence continues at coordinate 32,758 of NZ_CALXIN010000007.1, forward strand.
ATTTTGCGGATGACCTTCCTGGAAAGCACGGATGTTTTGTTCAACGATCTCCATGCAGCGTCTTCTGGCCTGCAGAGGAGCCCAGGCAATATGCGGAGTAACCAGACAATGTGATTGCTCGATCAACGGAGAACCATGTACCGGTGGTTCCTCCGAGAGGACATCGATGGCAGCGTAAGCAACCTTGCCGCTTGCAAGCGCATTGGCGAGATCCATATCGTTGATGATCTTGCCGCGGGAGGTATTGATGATGATGACATTTTGCTTCATCTTCGCAATCGTCTTTTTGCAGATCAGATTTTCGGTTTCCTCGTTGAGCGGACAATGCAGACTGATGACATCCGACTCAGCCAGCAGCTGTTCGAGGGAAACCCCGTGGAGGTGTTCGCTTTCCAGTTCCGGATGCGGATGTTTGCTCCAGTACAGCACATTCATGCCAAAGGCATTGGCAACACGTGCTACGCTCTGACCGATGCGTCCCATGCCGATGATGCCCATGGTCAGGCCGGACAGCTCAAAGATAGGATATTTGCGGTAGGTAAAGTCTGCGGTCCGCTGCCATTCTCCGGCTTTGACCGACTGCGCATGCTCCGAAATGTGGTTGGCGATGGCGAGCAGCATTGCAAATACATGCTGTGTGACCGATTCGGTCGCATAGGATGGTACATTGCAGACAGTGATGCCTTTTTCGCGGGCAGCCTCAATATCAATCGTATTATAGCCGGTAGCGGTGACGCAGATCAGTTTCAAATTAGGACAGGCGTCCATCGTTTCACGGGAAATCGGGCATTTGTTGACCAGAACGATCTCTGCATCACCGATACGGTTGACAATCCGCGCCTGTTCGGTGCGGTCATAAACAACCAGTGTTCCAAGCTCTTTGATTCCTTTCCAACTCAGGTCGCCTGGGTTGAGGGCAAATCCGTCCAAAACCAGAATCTTCATAGTTTCTCCTCCTCCTGAGATTGTATTTCCGCTTTTTGCGGCATTGTCTTTCATGGAGGGAAGATCAGGCACAACTGATGCTGCCGTATGAAACAGACAATGCGGATTCGATTGCCGCAGATGGTTGAAGGGTGGGCGGAAATATCAACATTATTTACAAATATTACAAAGCTTCACAGATGTATTGTAACACAATTCAATAAGACAGACAAGTGCAGGAGAGCGAAATTTTGGCTTCAATCAACAACATTCCAGCAGATCGACGATCAGGCTGTTGGAGATTAAAAAGCCCTGTGCTGTCAGGCAGAGCAAATCCCCGTCAAAGTATACCAAGCCTTGCTTTTGCAGGAAGGCGGCGCGCTTTTCCAGAGCGGAGGTATCGAGCTCAAACTGCTGGCGGAGCATGGAAAGTCGGACACCCTCGCACAGACGCAAGCGCAGCATCAAGACTTCCTCCAGATCGCCGCCGCTGCCGTCTGGAACACACAGCGACCAGACGTTTGGCGCCGAAAGAAAGCCGGACAGGTCCCGCGGAAAGAAAAAGCGCTTTCCGTCCAGGAAAGAATGTGCCGCCGGACCGATGCCGAGGTATTGCTGGCAGCGCCAGTATTTCAGATTGTGGCGGCTTTCAAAGCCTGGCTTTGCAAAGTTGGAGATTTCATACTGTGCGTATCCATGCTGGAGCATCTGATCGACGGTATGGAGGTAGAGGTCGGCACTCTGGTCCTCATCCGGACAGATGTTTTGAATCTGCTGGCGGGCAAAGGGAGTGCCAGGTTCGATTTTGAGCAGATAGCCGGAGATATGCTGTACTCCCAAGGAGGCAAAGGTTTGGATAAAATGGTCAACCGATGCGCTTGTTTGCTGTGGAGTACCGAGCATCAGATCGACCGAAATATTCTCAAAGCCGGCGCTCTGTGCAAGCTGGACGCTCTCGACTGCCTGTGCGAAGTTGTGGCGGCGCCCAAGACGCTGCAGTTCGCTGTCCGAGGCAGACTGTACGCCCATCGAAATGCGGTTAAATCCGCCTTGATGGAGTTTTCGCAGCGTTTCAAAGGTCATGGCAGCGGGATTTGCTTCCAGCGTGATTTCACAGTCGGAGGAGACATCGAAATGCTGGTAGACTGCCTGCAAAACAGAAAGCAGGCGTTCTCCCAGCAGCACAGGAGTGCCGCCGCCAAAGTAGATGCTGTCCACCGGTTGTCCGCCGGCGGGAGCATCAGCGATCGCACGGATCAGCTGGGAAACATATTGATTGACAAGCTCCTCATCGTAGGGAAGGGAATAAAAATCACAGTAGGGACATTTGGAAAGGCAGAAGGGAATGTGAAGATAGATGCCGAGCGGATACATGTGAAAAAGCTCCTCCTTGCAGTGCTGTGTGAAAAAATCACCTCCCTATCCAGGGAGGTGATTTGGATGATTAGTCGTTGATGTGGACGGTGGAAATGCTGTTGACATCCTCTTTGATGAGGGTGCTGTCGTTCTTTCCGTATTCCAGCAGCATCAGGTTGTACTGGGTCTGTGGCTCGCTGCTCTGCTCCTCACCGGATTCGCCGATGGTTGGCTCTGGAGTTACCTCCACCTTGACCAGATAGTACAGGCCATCGCTGGTTGCCTGTGCATCCACAACATCGGAGGAAATGCGTTTTGGATTGCTTCTGTTTTCCAGCGATTTGGAGTAGAGGCTTCCATCCTCCGAAATGAAGTAGATCAGATTACCGTCGTTGTTGATGCCGGCCAGAGTCAGGTCGCCGACATTTTCCAGTACAGTGATGTTGTCTTCATTTTCGAACTGTTTGAGGACCAGTGTCTGCTGGGTTTCCTCGACGATGTCTCCGCTGCCGGCAGTGATATATCCGACCTGAGAGCTTTCATCAGAAGCCTTATCCTCTACCGATTCATTCAGAGAGATGGTTTCTGGCTCTTCCATGCTGCCCAGGGTGTAGCGGTACAGCTCGGTTCCACGGCTCCAGTACAGATAATTGTTGGTAGCGGTGGCAAAGGTGATGTCGCTGTTGAAGGAGTAGTTGCTGACATCATAGAAGTTCTCGCAGATAACAGCGCCCTGCATGCCGCTGTCACCGATGGTAGCAGCCTCGGCAGAGGAAACACAGAGATTGCCCTGACCGTCGATGTAGTGAACCTGTCCGGCATACAGCGGCTGATCGTGTTCAAAATTGGAGGACATCTCGCTGGAAGTCATGTCACGGCCATTTTCGTTCATCCAGCCGGAGGAACGCAGCGAGGAGTCGATGAGCGAAACGACATTATCTGCTACCTTTTCGACAGGATTAGTCTGAGGACCATACAGGTAAGCGCTGCCGATTGGATTGGTTGCGTTTGCTTCCAGGTCACAGTCGGCGAGGATTGCCATTGTGCCGTCGTCATACAGAACAGCTTCGGTGATCTTCGACGCCAGAGGTGTCAGCTCTGCGGTATCCAGGTCGGAAACACGGTAGAAGTTGACAAGGTGAGTGTCAGCATCTGCATCCATGACAAAAACATCCTGATCGGAGATGTTAAAGATGCTGTAGCTGCTGTCCAACAGATGGAGGGTTCCATTATAGAAGTAGCCACCTGCGACAGTATTCATATCATCGTCAAGCTGAAGCACCTGAAGCAGGCTGTCATCCGAAGAAGCTTTGACTACGACGATGTTTTCTTCACCTACAATCTCGGATACCGGTGTCAGTTCGCCGTCTTTGTAGCGGGTCTGTACCAGTTTGTCGTCCACCATTTTGTTGTAGTAGACCGAGTTATCACCATGGCAGTAGATCAGGCTGGCGTTTTCGTCCAGTACCTTTTCTTCGCCGGAAGCAGTCTTTAAGCAGAGCTTGCCTTCGGTATCCTGAACGGAGGTGACGTCCAGCGGAACATAGACGAGATCTCCGTTTTCCAGCTCACAGTAGTTCTGGTAGCCGAAGTAGGAAGCGGAGGCGGAAATCATCTGGGAAACAGTGGCGCGATTTTCTTCACCCTGTGCAGCATTGATGTACAGATCGAGCGCTTCTCCGTTGCGGACGATGCCGACGCTGTCGTCGCTGGCATAGGAGATGGAGGTTGGATTGAAGTGATCCTCGGCGCTGACTGTTTGAGTTTGACCAAACTGGGTCATTGCATAGGCTGCAGCAGCAATGACAACGACAACCGCTGCGATGGTCCATGGCAGCCACTTGCGGGACTTTTTAGACTTATCAGCTGCAGCGCTGCTCTTTGGAGCTTTTGGCTTTTCAGGAGAGGAAACGGTTTTATCGGTCGGCTCGGATGCTTCGGAGGATGGCTCCACCGATGTTTGTGCATCAGCCTCCGACGGCTGCACCGGCTGTCCGCAGGAAGGGCAGACGCCTTTGCTTTCTTCTAATTCAGCGGCGGAAATCTCTTTGCCGCATAAGCTACATTTCATTGGTACAGGACACACCTTTCTTTATAATCCTTTTTGCAGGAAATCTGCATACCAAGCTATTATAGCGGATATTTGTGGAAAAGGCTAGACACGATCTATGAATTTTCTTTCAGAATAACTAAAATGTTTTGTAAAAAGAAAGCAAAGTTTCCACACGTAAACAAACAAGAATCAGCTTTTATTTTTGTGAATAATCATGAAAGAAAGACAAGCTCATTCACCTTAAGAAAAAGGTATGTTATAATAAATGTAAATAAATCGAAGAATTTGCGCCTTTTATAATGAGATGGGGCGTTGTCAAACAACAATCAGAGGTGAACAAAAGATGGATGCTCACAAAGAAACTGTCAGTGCAAGACAGCTGAAAATATTGAAGATGGATACACAGCGGCTCAATGAGTACCTCAATGAGGTGATGCTGGAAAATCCGGTCATCGAAATCGAAGAAAACCTGACCGGCTATACCGATGAGGACCTGCGCGCCCGCAAGGCAGCCTGGCTGGAGTCCAACGACTTTGAGGAAGGTCTGGGCTACTTTGACAAGGAGACCGAGCTGCCGGAGGTGGACGAGCCGGACTATGCGCTGCTCAACACCGGAGAGAGCAAGACACTGGGGGATCATCTGCGCGCTCAGCTGGCAGAACAGAAGATGGACCCGCGGGTTCGCAGTGCGGCGGAGTATCTGATCGGATGTCTGGATGAAAACGGCTACCTGCTGGCACAGGAACAGGATCTGATCGAACAGGGATACGGTGAATCCGAATTTGAAGAAGCGCTGGCAGTCATCCATTCGCTGGAACCGCTGGGTGTTGGTGCATCCAGCCTGAAGGAATGTCTGTGTATGCAGCTGGATGAAGAGGACGAGCTGGCAAAGACACTGCTGGAGGAAATGGACCTGACCGGAAGTGTGGACGTTTTGCAGATGGTGCAGAAATCGGGCAAAACACAGCAGGAGATTGAACAGGCGATGCTGCGCATCCGTCAGCTCAATCCAAAGCCAGGTTCCCAGTACAGCAGCCACAGCCGTTCGCCTTACATCCTGCCCGATGTGGTGATGATTAAATTTGTCAACGAATATTACGTTGCACTCAACGATTTTTCTTTCCCTGAGATTAAAATTAACGAGGAATACCAGAACATGCTTCGTCGTGCCCAGGGACCGGATCACCGTGAGGAACGGGAGTATCTGGAGGCAAAGATGGCCGATGCAAGAGCATTGCAGCAAGAAATAGATTTCCGTGGACACACACTGGTGGAGGTTACCAAGGCGCTGATTAAGATGCAGGAGCCATTCTTCCGCTATGGCCCTCGCTATATGAAGCTGCTGCCGATTCAGGAGCTGGCAGATGCGCTGGGAATGGAGCAGGAGATCGTTTCGGCAACGATGAAAAATAAATACCTGCAGTCTCCGTTCGGCGTCTACCCGATGAAGTTCTTCCTGGCAAGAGAACACAATCCACAGCAGGCGGGCATGGAGGCGATCCGCGAACAGCTTCAGCAGCTGATCAAAGAGGAGCATCCCGATGATCCATACAGCGATGAACAGCTGATGCAGATGATGGCGCAGGATGGCGTCTTTATGACCGAAGAGATGATCGAGCGTCTGCGCGAGGAAATGAACATTCCAGACAGCGAGCACCGCATCTTCTACCGTCCAGGAGAAGAAGAGGACGAGTGTGACTGTGAGGATGAGGATTGCGGCTGTCACCACGACCACGAGGACTGCGGCTGTCACCATGACCATAACTGCGGCTGCCACCACGAATAAAGGCATAAGAAAAACCCCGACTTGTTCAAGTCGGGGTTTTTGTATGTGTACGGTTATTCCTGCACAACATCCGCATCCAGAACGACGTCGACCGGCAGGTCGAGCGGATGGTGCAGCAGCACCTCTCCGCGCTGCATCGGATGGTCGATGGTCTGTTTTTTAATCAGCCGGATCAGCCGGAACACCAGCTCCTTCGGGACGGTTCCGGTGGTTTTGACCGGCACCGACGGCATCGAGGCAAAGGTGGTGGCAGCGTGGTAGGTGACAACCTTGCGTTCACCGCGCAGCTCCTCTTTGGCGTGCAGTTCGCCGCGGGCACATTTGTTGCCCGAGACGGTGATTTGCTCTCCGTCCTGTTCGACGGTGAGCAGACAGTGGTTTTTGCAGACAGGACAGGTGATTTCTACCATGGGTCCTCGCACTCCTTTGATGTTGAGATATACTGTTATGAATTTACAGATAGCGTCTTCGATTGATTTTGCGGTATTTTTTGCGCCGTTTTGCACGGGAGATGGTCAGGAAAATATACATCAGCACGAACAGCAACACAAACAAAAACAAGAATTTAAACCAGAAGCTGTGGAACATGTTGGAGATGTTGTCCATCATCACCAGCAGCGGACTTTCTTCGATATCCTCGCCGGCGATGAGGTCCACCTCTCCTAGCTCACTGCCGTATAGCATCAGCTTGAGGGTTCCTAGCTTGGTGCCCTTTTCCACCGGTGCGGTGATATAATCGTTCTCACCGATGCGCTCGCCGTCCAGATTGTAGGCGATGCGGCGGACGTTGGAAACGTCAATGTTATCGGGCAGCAGTGCAGAAAAGGTCTGTCCGCTGACCAGCTGCAGATGGTCCTTTCCATCTTTGGCAAGCCGCACATTGTTGATGCTGCTGACCTTGTCCCCTTTTTCAACGATGGTTTTGGCTTTGTAAGTATCAAATACCCAGTCATAAAACTGAGCAGTCAGGGTAAACGCCTGGTTTGGGGAAATATAATCTCCATTTTCGTCGATATACGGCGCACCCATCATGACCAGCAGATATTCATAGCCGTCCTTTTCAGCGGTGGTAATCAGACAGCGTCCTGCCTCCTCCAGTGTACCGGTTTTGACGCCGGTAATTTCAGGGTAGTAGAAGCCGGAACCTTCGACGATCATCTTGTTGGTGCTGTCCCAGTGAAGATTGTCCTGTTTGTTGGTCGGGCCGGTGTCGTAGCTGGGAGTAGCAACAATCTCGCGGAATTTTTCGTATTGCAGCGCATACTTTGTAATTAAATACATATCGTATGCCGTTGAGTAATGGTTCTCATCAAACAAACCATTGGAGTTGACAAAATGGGTGTTGGTGCAGCCAATCTCAGCAGCCTTCTGGTTCATCATGTCGGCAAATTTTTCCAGGGAACCGCCGCCGATCTCATAGGCCAGCATGACGGCGGCTTCATTTGCCGATGGCAGCATGATGGCATACAGCAGCTGTTCGACGGTCAATGTCTCGTTGAGGGTGATGCCGCCGGTCGAAATGCCGCCGCCGTAGGAAACATTGATCTGGTAGACATAGTCCTGCAGTTCTGCGGTAAAGGTGATCTCTCGGTCCAGATCAGGGATATTTTCCAGTGTCAGGATGGCGGTCATGATCTTGGTCAGCGACGCAGGATATTTTTTAACGTCCGCATTGCAGGAATGAATCAGTGTATTGGTAGTCAGTTCCACCATGTAAACCGCCAGATTATCCATCAGCGGGTCATTTTCGTCGATAAACGGAACACTGCCCTGAGAGATATCCAGGTGCTGTGTGGTTGAATCCTGGGTCTGTTCGGTGTTTTCCGGTAGAATTGTTTGAGCTTCGGAGCTTTCTTCCTCTGTCGTCTGTTGGACGGTGGTTTCGGCTGAGAGCAGGTCGGGAGTCAGTGCGTAGGCATTCTGCCCTAAAAACGAGCCGAGCATCAGGCCGCAAAGCAATAGGGAGAGGAATCGTTTCATGCAGGACCTTCCTTTCAGTAATGATTCTATAACTGTAATATTAAAATCTACGATACCTTATTATTATAATATACCAAAAAAGATTTGTAAAATCATTTGGAGGAAAAAGCATTTTTTCAAAGCAACTTTTACCGTGAGTTCATATTCATGCTTGAAAAGAAGGGGGAATCTGCGGTAAGATAAGACAGGATGAATAGGAGGGAACAGTATGATCTATCTGACAGGCGATCTGCACGGGGACCTGGAGCGCTTCAAGTCGAAAGAAATGAAGAAGCTCAAAAAGGGAGACACCCTGATCGTATGCGGAGATTTTGGATTTTTATGGGATGGTTCCAAAAAGGAAACTTCCGTTCTGAAAAAGCTGAGCAGGCTGAAATATCAGATTTTATTTGTAGAGGGAACGCACGATAACCTGGATCTGATCGGACAATATCCGGTGGAGGAATGGAACGGCGGCAAGGTGCGCCGCATCGCAGAGAATGTGCTCAAGCTGGAAAGAGGCAGTGTGTTTACCATAGAAGGGAAAAAACTGTTTGCCTTTGGCGGCGGAGAGAGCACCGATATGGACATCCGTGTCAGCGATGGAACCTGGTGGCCGCAGGAGCTGCCAGAGATGAGCGAGATTGATGCAGCGTGGGCAGAACTTGCGCGCCACGACAATCAGGTGGATGTCATCATCACCCATGAATGCAGCTCGACAGTGCGTCGGTTTATCGACATGGATTCCGACCACACCAACCTGATGATCCATTTCTTCGATCAGCTCTGCGAAAAGGAGGAGTTTAAACGCTGGTATTTTGGCTGCTATCACACCGACAAGGTGATTCCGCCGCGCTATTATGCAATGTTTGAAAAGGTTTTGCCTTTGGAATAGCAAAAGATAACAAGAAAAGGACTGCATTATGCAGTCCTTTTCTTGTTATCCTAGAGGGTATAGGCGTCGATGGCCTGCTTTAAAAACAGGGTAGCTCCTGCGCCGAGCCGTTTATCATAGTAGGCAGTAAAGCGCGGGTCTGCGATGTATCCTTCGGCAAGTGCCCGATGTGCCTGTGCAGAGTAATTTTCAGCCGGCCAGAAATACAGCAGCCACTGTCGGTGCAGATCAGCGGCTTGAATCGCCTGTTCGCAACAGGGATCACCGATCTGCATGGCCTGTCTTAACAGGGAAAACATCTTTTGTTCCAGTGCCTGCTGTTCTTCCCATTGGGATTTGCTCATTGAGGCAAGGCGACGGTTGGTGTCTTCCAGCGCTTTGGCTCCGTATTTTTCGATGACTTCCTGTCCGTAGGTTTGGTTGTTTTCTTCGATGAGCTGCTTTAAGCCCTCAAATTTTTGATTGTCGCTCATGGGTATTTCCTCCTGAATCGCTCGAATGGTTTGTGTTACATTTTGAATCAGTAGATTCAACTGGTCACGCTGCTTCTGCAAAACGGTCAAATGCTGCTCGAGTGTGCGGGTGCGATCGTAGTCGGGAGCGTCGAGCAAAACAGCAATCTGCTCCAGAGAAACTCCGAGTGCCCGATAGAATAATATCTGCTGCAGACGGTCCACCTGTGGTGCTTCATACAGACGGTAACCATTGTCAGCCGATCGCGCTGGACACAGCAGTCCGATTTGATCGTAATATCGCAGGGTACGGACGGTGACGCCGGAAAGTGCAGCAAGTTCATGGATTTTATACGGCACGATTTCACCTCCCGAGAACAGAATAGACCATGACGCAGCGTCAATGTCAAGGATGATTTGATAACCATGATTTTACCATTATCATCGGTGGGGACAGCAGGCAGAAAATAGCTTGGGACGACACTTTGATGAAGGCGTTATCAAAAGCAGAGTGTCCGCGCAACCGGACACTCCGTTTTGCAAAGGCTTAACAGTCCAGAACGATTTCGACGCTGCTGGAACCGTTTTTCTGCTTAGTGACCTGAATCTGGCGTCCGATGCGCTCCTTGAGCTCGGAAACGTGGGAGATGATGCCGACCAGACGGGTGCCCTGTGTCAAACTCGACAGCGCCTGAATGGCCTGGCGCAGGGATTCTTCGTCCAGCGAGCCAAAGCCTTCATCCACAAACATGGTATCCAGCTGGATGCCTCCTGCGGAGGATTGAATCTCGTCGGACAGTCCCAGCGCAAGCGACAGCGATGCCAGGAAGGATTCGCCACCGGACAGCGTTTTGACGCTTCGTTCGGTGCCGTTGTAGTGGTCAACGACATCCAGCTCCAATCCGGTCTGGCTGCGGTTGTTGTCCGCTTCGCGGCGGCGCTTGAGCTCGTACTGTCCATCGGACATCACCATAAAACGGGTATTGGCGCGGGCGATGATGCGGTCAAAAAAGGTCATCTGCACATAGGTTTCCAGCATGATTTTTTCCTTGCCTGCAATGTTGCCGTTGGCGGTGTTGGACAAAGCCTTGACCCACTGCCAGCGGCTTTCCAGTGCCTGCAGATTCTGACTGCCGTCATTCAGGTGCTGCAATGCCGAACGGTTGGTGACAAGGCGGCTGTGGACTGCCTTCTGCTGCTGGTGCAGCTGGTCAAGCTGTGCCGTGAGAAGTTGTTTTTTCTCCTGCTGTTTATCGGCGTCGATGTCGGGAGCGTCGGCAAGCTGCGATTGGAGCTGGTCGATCTTTCCAAGCAGGGTATTGTATTGCTGCTGTGCCTGTGTGTATTGCTGCTGAGCTGTTTCCAAAGCGGTTTGCAGTTTCTGCTTCTGGAGGGTAAACTGGGTCTGTTTTTGTTTTGCAGCGGCTTTGCTAGGATAATGCAGCTGCTCGGACAGTTGGGACAGCTGTTTTCCGGTTTCGGAAAGGGTTGCCTGCACTGCCGCAATCTGTTCCTTTAAGGAGGAAGACAGTCTCTGGGATTTTGCCAGCGCTTGTTCAGCGGCTGGAAGCTGCTGTTCCAGTGCTGCTTTGCGCTGGCGCAGCTGTGCCTGTCTGTGCAGCTGTGTGTCGAGCTGTGTCATCTGCTGATGCAGGCTGTCAAGAGCAGAGGAGGCTTGTACGGACAGATCGGGCAGCGAGTGTTCAAACAGCTGTGCAGCCAGCTGTGCGACCGTTTCCCGCTGGGATGAAAAAGCACCGTTTAGTTCGCCGGCGCGGAGGCTTGCCTGATTTGCTTCTTGCTGTGCCCGTTCACAGACCTGTTTGCCCTGTTCGAGCTGCTCCTGTGTGGGAGCCTTGGGAGGCATCTGTGCCGGATGCGGGTGATGCAGCGAGCCACAGACCGGACAAGGCTGACCATCGTACAGAGAGGAGGCAAGGATGCCGGCCTGTGCATCCAGAAACGCCTGGTAACCCGCCTGATAGCGTTGGTTGAGGTCAGCGCTGCGTTTGGAAGCGTGCAGATAGCGCGCCTGTGCCTGCGAGAGCTGCTGGTGCAGTGCATCGCGCCGTTTGATCGCTTCCTGAAGGGAAAGCAGGGAGGCGCGCTGGTTTTCGAGCTGTTCTTTTTCCCGTGTCAGGCGCTGATAGGTTTCGCCGGCATCGCCCAGTGTCTGCTGCTCGGCGCGCATCGAAGAGATTGAGCTTTCCAGCTTTTGCAGCTGCTGGTCGTTTTGGGTAAGCTGTGCGGTATGGAGCTTCAACTCGGATTGCAGCTGCAAAAGCTTTGCTTGCAGCTGGTCAGCCTGTTCATAGGAGGGAAGTTCCTGTTCAAGCAGGGTGAGCTGGCGGTCCAGCTGGTCGATCTGCGCCTGCTGTTCCTGCTGCTGGGAAAGCTGCTGCTGATACCGCTGCAATAGTTCCTGCTGTGTCTGTTGCTGCTGCAAGGCAAGCTGGAGAGCGTGGGAAACCTTTGCAAATTCCTGTGCTCTGCCAAGGTCGGCGTTGACCGCTGCCAGCTGTTGTTCCAACGTCTGCAGCTGCTGCTCCTGCACTTGCTGTTTCTGCTCATCCTCGGACAAAAGCTGTTTTAGCCACGAAAGACTTTCTGAAAGCGGGAGAGAATTGTTCCGTACCGCTTCCAACGAGCAATACAGCGGGGACTCCGGCGCGCACAAAATCCCGCTGAGGTATTGGCGGATGCTGTTTTGCTGTGCCTGACACTGCTGCTCGAGCTTGCCCGATTCGCTCTTTAACCGGTCCTGCAGAGTGCGATAGTATCCGGTCTGAAAGATTTCGCGGAAGATGTTCTGACGGTCCTTGGTGTCGGCGAGCAGCAGCTTTAAAAAGTCGCCCTGTGAGATCATGGCAATCTGGGAAAACTGCTCGCGGTCGATGCCCAGAATGTTTTGGATGGCGGCATTGACCTCCTTGACCTTGGTGACGAGCGTGCCATCGGGCAGCGTCAAAAGCGCGTCCGCTTTTTGCAGAGTGGTTTTGCTGCTGTCGCGCAGAGAGGGCCTCAGGTATTCGGGGTTTCGTTTGACGGTATAGCGCTTTTGCCCGTAGCAAAAGGTCAGTTCCACCTCGGTGGGAGTCTGCGGATCTGCATATTTCGAGCGCAGCATCGAAGGCTCACGGTTGTGACCACTTGCTTCTCCGTACAGCGCAAAGGTGATGGCGTCAAAGATGGTGGTCTTGCCTGCGCCGGTGTCGCCGGTAATCAGGTAAAGCCCGCTTTTTCCCAGACGTTCCAGGTCCAGTTCGACCCGCTGGGCATACGGACCGAAGGCGGAGATAATCAGTTTGATGGGTCTCATTGCTTCTCCTCCCATATCGTTTCCATCAGTTTCTGTGTGAAGGCAAGCTGCTCGTCGCTGAGCGGCTGATTGTTCTGCTTTTCGTAAAACTCACAGAAGAGCTGGAGCGGCGTTTTGGTTTCAATCTGGTGGTCTGCTTCCAGTGGGATACCGGCGCGGGTGCGGCGGTTGTCATAGTCGAGCTTCATCAGATTGGGATAGATGACCCGCAGCTTGGCAATGGCGTCGTGGATATCCTCCTCATCGGTGAGGGTGATATGCAGATAGTCGTCGGTTGCTGTACCCAGATAGGTTTCGCGGGCAGTGAGATACTGATAGCTCCCGCGCAATTCACGCAGATCATGCAGCGGAATGAGCGGGACGGTCCGAACCTCCAGTTCTCCCTTGGAAGGCAGAGAAACCACACTCACCGATTTGGTGTGGGAAGCCTCGGAGAAGGAATATTTCAGAGGTGTTCCGCAGTAGCGGATGGCAGGAGAGCCGATGTTCTGCGGGTTATGAATGTGCCCGAGGGCGACATAGTCAAAGTCGGCAAAGACGGTTGCATCGACGTTGTCGCTTCCGCCGACCGAAATCTCCTCCGAATCGCAGCGCAGAGCGCCGGTGACAAACTGATGGGTCACCAACAGATTGCGCTGGGTGGTGTCGATGGACATTTGTTCCACAGCGACGCGCAGTGCATCGGTATAGGAAGCAATCTCCTTTTCAGGGAAGAAGCGGCGCAGGTGTGCCGGTTTGACAAAGGGAAGAAGGTAGATATTGACCGGACCGTTTTCGTCGGTCAGAGTGATGGGAGAAATGCTGCCGTCATAGACAGGGGAAAGATGGATGCCGCTGCGGTCCATCAGGTGCGCACCAAAGGCGATGCGCTCAGGGGAATCGTGGTTGCCGCTGATGGCAAATACCAAAAGCTGACGGTCGGCAAGCTGGCACAAAAAGCGGTCAAACAGCTGGACGGCAGGCGCAGGGGGAATGGGCTTGTCATAGATGTCGCCGGCAATCAGCACCGCGTCGGGATGTTCCGAGTCGATAATCTGCAGAATCTGATCGAGGATGTATTCCTGATCCTCCAGCATGGAAAAGCCGTTGAGGCGTTTGCCGAGATGCAGATCGGAAAGATGGACAAATTTCATGGAGGGTTCCTCCTTTCTTATCTCAAATGGAGTATAGAGAAAAAGCCCTGTGCGCAGCCGAGGGCACAACAGGGCAAAAAAGAAAAAGGTCAGGGACAAAATTTTGCCCCTGACGCAGACTGGCGGAGATGGTGGGATTCGAACCCACGTGCCTGTCTCCAGACAAAACGATTTCGAGTCGTTCTCGTTACGACCACTTCGATACATCTCCATATCAAATTGTAGCCCGAAAATATGGGGCAGAAGCGGACAATGCAGCCGCCGCTTTCAATGAAGCCTTTATAGTATAACAAATTTCTGTGCGATTTTCAAGAGTTGAAGTAAAAAATCTTTTCCGAATGGATTCTAATTGAAAATAGGATTCTGGTTGCCTTTTGCAAACTGATTTGTGAGAAAAGGCGAGGAGACACTTGGCAAATAAAGAAAAGTAAAAGCAAATGTATAGCAAAAAAAGAACAAATTATGAATGTTGTTTAAAATTTCACTTTCACAAGTTAAAATCTTAGTGCAAACATACTATTGCTTTTTCATGGTCGAAGAATTATAATAAAGCCCATACCAAACGCTTTAGCACATTACAGTTATCAAGCAATGCATTGTGAAATTATTATGTAGATTCGTTTTGGGTAAGTTATAAATTTATTGGAGGACAAACTTATGAAAAAGATGTTAGCAGTTTTCTTGATGGCTGCAATGATCGTATCTTCGTTCAGCGGCTGTTCGGGAAATGAAACAAGCGATAGCACAAACGCTTCTAATGAAACAACCGAAGAAACTTCTGCAGAGGCTTCCGACGAGGAAACTTCCAGCGGTGACAGCGTCACCTTTGGCGTACTGGCTCCTTTGACCGGCGATGTTTCTGTTTATGGTATTTCCACCGCTAACGGTATCGAGATGGGCGCCAAGGATGTCAACGAGAACGGCGGCACAATGGAAAAGACCCTGAATCTGGAAGTTATGGATGAAAAGGGCGACATCGCAGAAGCAACCAACGCTTACAATGCGCTGAGAAGCAAAGATGTTGCAGCTGTCATCGGTGACGTTACCTCCAAACCGGCATTTGCAGTTGCAGAGATCGCAGCAGAAGAATATGCCGACGGCGACGGTGTACCGGTCATCACTCCTACCGGCACTTCGCTGGACATCACTCCATGTGGCGAAAATATTTTCCGTGCCTGCTACACCGACCCATTCCAGGGTCGTGCAATGGCTACCTTTGCAGCAGAAAATCTGGGTGCAACCAAGATTGCTGTGATGTACAACACCTCGGATGACTATTCCACCGGTATTGCAAATGCATTTGTAGAGACTGCTGAAGAAAAAGGCGTTGAAATCGTAGCAAATGAAGGCTATGGCGCAGACGACAACGATTTCAAGACCCAGCTGACCAAGATTCAGGCACTGGAACCGGATGCAATCATGGTTCCTGATTATTACAGCACAGTAGCTCTGATCGTTACCCAGGCAAGAGAGATCGGCTATGACGGCGTAATGCTCGGTGCTGACGGTTGGGACGGCGTGCTCAACGTACTGGACGACGCAAACAAGAGCGTTTTGGACAACTGCTACTTCTGCAACCACTTCTTTATCAACGATACCGATGAGAAGGTTGCAAACTTTGTAAATGAGTACAGAGAAACCTACGGCGAAGATCCAACTGCATTCTCCGCACTGGGTTACGACTCGGTACAGATTATGGATCAGGCAATCGAAGCTGCCGGAACCACCGACGCAGAAGCTGTTGTAGCTGCAATGCAGGAAATCGAGTATGACGGTGTTACCGGTCACATCACCTTTGATGAAAACGGCGACCCAATCAAAGACGTTGCAATCCTCAAGCTGGAAGGCGGAGAGGTATCGCTGGAAACCAAACTGGCTGCAGAATAAACTTTTTTGAAGGTTTCAGCCCTTCGGTGAAAAAATCTGGCAGATCAGAAAATTTTTACATCGGTTCAAACAGGGCAGAGCGTCGAGGTTCTGCCCTATTTGTTCATTATGGGTGGATGCCACAACAACAGGAAGGCAGGAGGAAAAATGGATCAGGTTATCATGTTTCTTAAACAGGTCATCAATGGTGTCCAGGTAGGAAGCATCTATGCACTGGTGGCTTTGGGATATACCATGGTATATGGTATCGTCAAGCTGCTGAACTTTGCACATGGTGATTTTATCATGGTGGGAGCATACATCTCCCTGTTTGCCATGACAGGAGCTGGCATGCCGATATGGCTAGCAGCGATTATTGCAGTGGCAGGATGTGCACTGCTGGGCGTTTTGACCGAGAAAATTGCATACAAACCGTTGAGAAATTCGCCAAAGCTTTCGGTGCTGATTACCGCGATTGCGGTCAGCCTGCTTTTGGAAAACCTGTTTTTGCTGCTGTTTTCCTCTTCTCCAAAGCCCTATCCGAATGCAATCAACTTCCCGTCGATTGACGTAGGTCCAATCCAGGTCAGCGGCGTCACCCTGATGACTATTCTGCTGTCCGCAGTTTCGATGATTGCGCTGCAGTTGTTTGTAAAGAAGACCAGAATGGGACGTGCAATGCGCGCAGTTTCCGAGGATGCACAGGCGGCAACGCTGATGGGTGTCAGCGTCAACAAAACCATTTCGCTGACCTTTGCCATTGGCTCCGGATTGTCGGCAATCGCCGCGGTTATGTACTGCTCGGCCTATCCGATGGTAGAGCCTTACATGGGCTCGATGCTGGGCTTAAAGGCCTTTATTGCAGCGGTACTTGGCGGCATTGGTATTATCCCGGGCGCAATGCTGGGCGGTTTTGTCATTGGTCTGATTGAAAGTCTGACAAAAGCTTATATTTCTTCGCAGCTGGCGGATGCAATGGTCTTTGGTATTCTGATCGTTGTGCTGTTGGTCAAACCGGCAGGTATCTTCGGCAAGAATGTCGGCGAAAAGGTGTAGGCAGGAATTTTTTCATAGAAAGGCATGGTCATCGAGATGAAACAGACAGTGAAAGTACCGTGGAAGGCCTACATCCTCAACGCGGTGTGCGCGGTTTTGATTTTTGTGGCTCTGTCGGGAATGATCTCGGCGGAGGTAATTGATAAATATATTCAGGGTATCATCATGCTGGTGTTTATCAACATCATCCTGGCGGTATCGCTCAATCTGACAACCGGATTTCTGGGACAGATTGCCCTGGGACATGCGGGCTTTATGTCGATCGGTGCATATTCCAGCGCTATCCTCACCAAATTTATCAAGGATTTGCCGGAAGGCTCCTTTCTTCAGTCGCTGCCTCCGCAGCTGATCTTTGGCGTAGCATTGCTGTTCGGCGGTCTGCTGGCAGCCGTCTTTGGTTTGCTGGTCGGTATCCCTGCTCTTCGCTTGAAGGGTGACTATCTTGCCATCATTACCCTTGGCTTTGGCGAGATTATCCGCGTTGTGATGGAAAACCTGGAAATCACCGGCGGCGCACAGGGCCTGCGCTCCATCCCAGGATATTCCACCAAATATTTTGGAATGTGCTATTGGATCACCATTCTGTCGGTGGTGTTTATGTATATGCTGGTTCGTTCCCGTCATGGCAGGGCGATTATGGCCATCCGTGAGGACGACATCGCCTCGGAAGCAGTGGGCATTCCAAACACCTATTACAAGGTAGCAGCCTTCAGCATCGCAGCATTTTTTGCAGGCGTTGCCGGCGGCATCTATGCGCATTATCTGCGCATTCTGGGCGCAAAAACCTTTAACTTTACCCGTTCGATTGAGATCATCGTCATCGTTGTTTTGGGCGGCATGGGTTCGATCACCGGTTCGATTGTGGCAGCGATCGTGCTGACCGTTCTGCCGGAGGCACTTCGCAGCTTCTCCGATTACCGCATGCTGGCTTACTCGGTTGCGCTGATTATTGTCATGATCTTTAAACCATCGGGTCTGTTCGGACGATATGAATTCTCGCTTGCAAACATCATTGCAAAAATCTTTGGAAAGAAAACTGGCAGCAAGAAAGAAGCAGTGGAAGGAGGAGTGAAATGATGGAAAACAATCCGGTATTGAGAGCGGAACACCTGGGCATCGTCTTTGGCGGTCTGAAGGCGGTTTCTGATTTTGATATTTCCATCGGTGAAAACGAGCTGGTTGGACTGATCGGTCCAAACGGCGCGGGCAAAACCACCATTTTTAACCTCCTGACTGGTGTTTACCAGCCGACCGAAGGAGTCATCTACCTCAACGGAAAGTCGATGGCGCACAAAAAGCCGCATCAGATGGTCAAGGAAGGAATCGCAAGAACCTTCCAGAATATCCGTCTGTTTAAAGAGCTGACCGTTCTGGACAACGTCAAGGTTGCCTTTAATCAGGGCATGAAATACTCGCTGCTCAAGGCGGTATTCCGTACACCTTCCTACTGGAAGGAGGAAGCGGAGATCGACCGCAAAGCCCGCGAACTGCTGGCTGTCTTTAAGATGGAGGACATGGCGGACAGTCTGGCGGAAAACCTGCCCTATGGTCAGCAGAGAAAGCTGGAGATTGCCCGTGCACTGGCAACCAATCCGAAGATTCTGCTGCTGGACGAGCCGGCAGCCGGTATGAATCCGACCGAAACAGCGGAGCTGATGGAGACAATCTCGACCATCCGCAAAAACTTCAACATCTCCATTTTGCTGATCGAACACGATATGAGCCTGGTCATGAGCATCTGTGAGCGCATCATTGTAATCGACTACGGACAGATCATCGCAAAGGGAACACCGCAGCAGATTGCAAAGAACGAAAAGGTCATCGGCGCATATCTGGGTGCATAGTAACGGCGCAGGAAAGGACGGGTAACCATGGGAAAAATGCTGGAGGTCCAGAATCTGAACGTGCATTACGGTTCGATTCATGCGATCAAGGACATCAGCCTGGAGGTAAATGAAGGGGAGATCGTGTCGCTCATCGGCGCCAACGGTGCAGGTAAAACCACCACGCTGCACACCATCACCGGAATCAAAAAGGCAACCTCCGGTTCGATCAAGCTGTACGACCAGGATTTGACGGCAATCGAGCCGCACAAAATTATTACACTGGGAATGGCACATGTTCCAGAAGGACGGCATATCTTTGCAGAGATGACCGTCGAAGAAAATCTGGAGATGGGCGCCTTCTGGCTCAAGGGAAAGACCAATGTCTCGCAGGAGATTGAAAAGGTATATGAGCGCTTTCCACGACTCAAGGAGCGCTATCGACAGCCGGCAGGAACACTGTCCGGCGGCGAGCAGCAGATGCTGGCGATCGGCAGAGCGATCATGTCCAAACCGAAGATTATGCTGATGGATGAGCCTTCGATGGGTCTTTCGCCGCTGCTGGTTCGGGAAATTTTCAATATCATTCAGGAACTCAACCGCAGCGGAATGACCATCCTGCTGGTAGAACAGAATGCAAAGATGGCGCTGTCCATTGCACATCGAGCTTATGTTCTGGAGACCGGAGAGATTGTCATGAAGGGCAAAGCGGAGGATATGCTGCAGGATGACAACGTCCGCAAAGCATATCTTGGTGCATAAACGGGACCTTAGATTGTATAAAAAGCAGCCGTCAGGCTGCTTTTTTTGCAATAGAGGACAGCTGGGTTGACAATCCAGAGGAGCTTTGCTATCATAACCAACAAAAATAGAAATTATATTTTGTAGCAATCAACTTTCCACCTTTTCAAGGGCAGAATGTGGAAAATTGACGGGTTGATGCAGGAGGCGGTACAGAGATGGAGAAGCGGAAAAAAATCTGGTTGCTGGACTCCACCTTGCGGGATGGAGCACAAGGGGAGGACATCTCCTTTTCGGTTCAGGACAAGCTGAACATCGTACAAATTTTGGATCGGCTGGGAATTGACTATATTGAGGCGGGAAACCCTGGTTCCAACCCAAAGGATCTGGAATTTTTTGAACGGGTGCAGGCGCTGCACCTGAATCACGCAAAGCTGGTTGCCTTTGGAAGCACCCGCCGGAAAAATGAAGCGGTGGAGGATGACCGCAACCTGCGTTCGCTGTTGGAGGCGCAGACGCCGGCAGTCAGCATCTTTGGCAAGAGCTGGGATTTCCACGTCACCGAAATCATCCACACCACCTTGGAGGAAAACCTGCGGATGATCGAGGAAACGGTCGCCTTTTTAAAGCGCAACGGCAGGGAAGTAATTTTTGATGCAGAGCATTTCTTCGACGGATACAAACATCATCCGGAGTATGCGATGCAGACCTTGTTTGCGGCAGAGCGCGGCGGTGCGGACAGCATCTGCCTGTGCGAAACAAACGGCGGCGCCTTTCCTGATGAGGTGTATCGCATCGTCAGTGAGGTAGTCAAACAGGTTTCGGTGCCGATAGGTATCCACACCCATGACGATGGAGGAATGGCAGTTGCCAGCAGCGTCATGGCGGTAGAAGCAGGAGCAGTCTTTGTACAAGGAACACTCATTGGCTTTGGAGAGCGCTGCGGCAATGCAAATCTCTCCACCGTGCTGAGCAACTTACAGCTCAAGCGAAACTATGAGTGTATTCCGCCGGAAAATCTGCACAAGCTGATGCAGTCCTGTCACATGATCTCCGAGGTATCCAACGTGCAGATGAATAAAAACATGCCCTATGTGGGAAAAAGCGCCTTTGCCCACAAGGGCGGAATGCACATCGACGGAGTCAATAAGGCACCATCCTCTTTTGAACATATTAACCCTGAGAGTGTGGGAAATACCCGCCGCTTCCTGATGTCCGAAGTGGCCGGACGCAGCACCCTGATCGAAAAGATTCAGCGGGTAGATGCAAAGATCTGTCGCGAAGATCCGGTTACCGCACAGATTATCGGTCAGATCAAGGAGATGGAGCATCAGGGCTACCAGTTTGAAGGAGCGGATGCAACGCTGGAAATGCTCATCCGCAAACAGCTGGGCAACTATCATCCCTTCTTCAAGGTGGAGAAATTCAAAACGATGGGCGAACAGCAGAACGGCGAGGAAAATCCATCCGCTTCCGCCATGGTCAAGGTGGTGGTCAATGGTCAGTCCGAGATGACCGCAGCGGAGGGAAACGGTCCGGTCAACGCACTGGACAGCGCGCTCAGAAAGGCGCTGGAGCGGTTTTATCCTATTTTGCAGACGGTACACCTGACCGACTACAAGGTGCGTGTGCTTGACAGCAGGGACCGTACAGCATCGAAGGTCCGCGTATTGATTGAATCGACCGACGGCAAGGAGTTCTGGACCACCGTCGGTGTATCGGTGGACATCATCGAAGCAAGTTTGGATGCACTGGTTGCTTCGATCGAGTACAAGCTGATTCATTCCAGCTATTATAATGCAGACAGTTATCGGATGCAGCAAAAATATCGCGGAGATGCGGGTCGATATTGCTGACCCCAAATTACATAACCAACAACATAAGAGCCGCTGCAATTTGCAGCGGCTCTTATGTTGTTGTAAAGATATAAGGGCGGCACAGGATGCAAGGGCAAAGGAGTTACTGTCTGTGGAGTTGGTTGTGTTTTTTTGCAGGAAAAGGCAAATATCAGACAGAGTATGGGCAGGTGTACACAGAATTTGCGGAGGAGATTGACAAACAAAATGAGTTTGCATATAATTAACAATGTTAACTATATGGGAGGGATATTGATGGAGTGGACAGATATGATGTACTATCAACAACAGATTCAAAAGGTAATGCGTTCCCTGCTGCCGACGGGTAAGTCGGTATTGACTGTCAGCGAATGTGAACTTTTGGCTCATCTCTATTTTCAGCCCGAAGAAAATACACCTGTTTTACTGGGAAAAAACAGCGGCATGAAAAAAGAAGCGGTCAGCCGCTGCCTGAAATCGCTGTATGAAAAAAATTGCATCCGCAAACAAAAACAAACAAAAGACGAGCGAAGCTACCAACTGTTTATCACAGAAACCGGCCTGGATGAATTGAGGAAGGGGTATGAAAGTATCTTGCAGCCCTTCTATGATCTGTGGCGAAGCTCCGGCGAAGATTTTGAGGCGTTCATGTACTATGCGGATAAACTTGCTGCACATATCGAAAAAGGAAAGGAAAATACCCGTGATGAGATTTTATGATGCGTTACAGATGGACCCTGCTATCCTCAAGCGAAAAATTGCTGCTTGCGATACAAAAAAGAAAAAATGTATTATTGGACTGCCATAGCAGTACGCTCCTTTTTGATTGTCGCTTTTGCCATTGTGTTTATCAGCTTGCTGTCTGGGGTGTTTGGTGCTGACAATACCCCAATGGCAGTGGCTTTGTTTTGTATGATGCTGGGCATCCGTTTTGTCAATTTCGAGTACTGTATCGGGGATTCGCTCATGACCCTGGCAGCAGTGCTGGCAATCTTAGTGCTTGCACCCAGTGCAGCGGCGGTGCTCCCACAGATATTTTTAATTCCGCTGCACTTTGCAGCCTTTTTTGCTGTGCTTTATATGACGACTCAGCGACCTGAAATGGGCAATGGAGGCTTATACAGCTTTGCTTATATCTATTTAACAGGCAATCCGGTGGCAGGAGAGGCCTTGGTTCGCCGTGGGCTTTTGGCTCTGGTGGGTTATTTGATCTGTGGAGCAATCCTGTTTGCTAAGCATCGGGATCAGCACAAAGCAACTCGTTTTCACAAAGTGGTACGGAAAGCCAAGCTATCTGAACCCGTCGTTCTGTGGCAGCTGCGCATGGCGCTCGGTGTGAGTCTGGTGTTAACGGCTGGGCAGGTCTTTGGTGTGGAACGATTTATGTGGATGGGATTTGCCTGTGCATCGCTGCTGTCAGAATATCCGTATCGCGGCAATACCTTCACCCGTTTTTGGCAACGAATCGTGGGTGCGGTTGCAGGTTCCGGTGTATTTTTTGTGATCTATCTTATCACGCCAGAAGCTCTGCGTCCATTGATGGGACCGTTAGGAGGACTGTGCTTGGGCTTCTGTACGGACTACCGGTATAAGACGGCAATGAACTGTTTTGGTGCACTGATGCTGGGAACTGGAATTTATGGGCTCAAGGGTGCGGTGATCCTGCGCATTGAGGATACCCTTCTGGGAGTGACATTTGGCTTAATATTCGCAGCGATCTTCCACCAACTGGCGGCGGTCAGACTTCTGCCTGAGCTACAAAATGAGTAAAAGAGAAAAGTCTCGCACACTTTCTAAACGGGAAAAGATGGGGATTTACAGAAGGTGTGCGCAAAAGAAAATGACGGCTGCCTCAGAGAAAAAGAATGATTCCAGGCAGTGGATCGAGATCATTTAAAAGACAAAAAAGGCCTTGTATCTTCATGATACAAGGCCTTTTTCACGATATCTGAGGGCTAGAGAATTTTGCCCTGAGATAATAAAATCTGTTTATCTAGGATATTTGATTGCAGCCTGTGCGGGTATGTATCCATAGAGAGCGCACAACAGGACCATCATCTTTCTGACTATTATAATGTAAAAGCCAGA
>NZ_CALXIN010000008.1 GCF_944388365.1 uncultured Negativibacillus sp.
TCCAACTATTACTTCCGCCAGACAGGGGCGGCCCTCTGCGGACTGGACACCAGCCAGCCCTGCCGTTGGTCGGGGGCATCGGTGGCCCACATCCTGGACAACATCGTCTACCGGGGCCACACCCTGGGGCTTCGGACCACCACCGTCTCCTACAAGAACAAGGCGGAGGTGAAGCGCCCGGAGAGTGAGCAGGCTCTGGTGGAGAACACCCACGAACCCCTCGTCTCCCAGGAGCTCTGGGAGATCGTCCGGGAGGTGCGCCGGCACAAGCGCCGGGCGCCCAAGCACATGGAGGAGCCGGGGCTGTTCTCCGGGCTGGTCTACTGCGCTGACTGCGGCGGGTATTTGGTGCTCTGCTGGACCGAGAAGATGCGGGAGGATCAGTACTACTTCCGGTGTTCCACCTATGGCAAGAAGGGGAAGGCGTTCTGCACGCCCCATCAGATCCTGGAACGGGACCTCAAGGCAATCGTGCTGGACGACCTGAAAAGGGTCACACACTTCGCCCGGAAGAAGGAGCGGCAGTTTGCCGAGTACATCCAGCAGAAGAACAGCGCCCAGCTGCGCCGGGAGATCTCCCGATTGCAAAAGGAACTGGACACTGGGAAGAAGCGGTGCGGGGAGTTGTCGGCACTGTTTAAGCGGCTCTACGAGGACAATGTGCTGGGCCGGGTGACCAACGAGCAGTTCCGAATGCTCTCTGCTGACTACAACGCCGAACAGAAGGCGCTGGAGGAAGCCATTCCCAGGATGGAGGCCAGGCTGGAAGAACTGCGGGCTTCCGCCGCCAATGTGGAGGCCTTCATTGAGAAGGCCAAGCGGTACACCGCCATAGAGGAACTGACGCCGGACCTGCTGCGGCTGTTCATCCGGCGGATCGAGATTGGGGAACGGGGGAAGAAATACTCTCGCAGCAGCGGGCAGAGCGTGCGTATCTTCTACTGGGATATCGGCGCGGTGGACAGCGGGATGCTGCCGGGTGAAACAAAGCCCGCCTTACCCGCATCCCAACTTCACCAGGCGGAGTCCAATACCGGCCAACCGAAGGATATCCCCGCATAACGGAAAAGGCGGACAGCCATGGCTGTCCGCCTCCTAGCGCCCCGGGGCCGATGGGTCAGATTTCGTACCTATCGATAAGGCCCCGACGCGGGTTCCTTTTTGTTTTAGGTTTAGGAGAATAATTTTTATGGAGAAAAAAGTAATTTACATTTTTTCTGGAATGATTTCCAGCCAGTAGCCGTCCGGGTCGCTAATGAAATAGATTCCCATCGCTTTGTTTTCGTAACAGATGCAGCCCATTGCTTTGTGTTTTTCATGTGCTGCTTCAAAATCTGTGGTGGAAAATGCGATGTGTATTTCATTATCGCCGAGGTCATAAGGATCGTGGCGATCTCTAAGCCAAGTTAATTCCAGTTGGTGTTTAGTGGAGGTATCACCAAGGTAAACTAAGATAAAGCTGCCATCCTCTGCCACTTTACGGGCAACCTCTTTCAGACCGAGTGCTTCTTGGTAAAAGGCAATGCTCTCATCTAAGTTGAGTACATTGATGTTGTTGTGTGCAAACTTAAAGTTCATGGGAATCGCCCCTCAATCATTTTTGCCGAACCGTTGTTCGGTCGGGGTGTGTTTTCTTTCTATGGTTTCATTATATACGATTCCCAGCAAAACTTCCCCCTTTTTTGATGAAAGTTCCATTACAATTTGGTAACTGTCACCAAAGGGATGGAAAAACTCTCTCCGATTTTGTACAGGGGCTGAGGAAAACACAGCGGATACATCGTTTTAACTGATGTAATCCTCGATTAACTGCACCAGCTGTTCGTAGTCGCGCACCCCAATTCCCATCTGCAGCTGACCGCGATCATAAGCCGGCAGGGTGGTCAGGTAGAGGTCGAACACCTTTTCTGGTTGTTCCTTGTCGGGCAGGTAGACCGCGAGCTTTCCCTGATATTCCCGCAGGTAGTATTGATACTGCTCGGACTGCTGTTCGGAAGGAACTTCGGCGTCGGTACGCGGCAGCGCCTCGACATTTTCGCCGGCCGGCTGTGCGGGAGTGACCGGATCACTCAGGTCGGAAAAGCTGAGCAGGAAGGCGGTGACAATACAGACCGATGCCAGGGCAGCGCAGGTGATGAGAAGATTTTTCCTCAAAGGGGACACATCCTTTCTGATGTGGAATGATAAATGGGAGAAGAAAGAAGCAGATGAGGGAAGAAAAACTTTCTTTTTTTGATTTTGTCCGCAAAAGCAGGGAATATTCAGTGCAGAGCAGGGATGAACCTGTACAAAAGTCATGGAATAAAAAAAGTTTGCTTTGGACAAATTCCTAATTTTTGCAAAGTTTTAAGATTTTTCACTTTTATTATGGTATAATAACCCTTGTGTACATATTTGCACAAATGTCGGGATGTTCAAAATGCTGCAACACACCTCATGTCCGTCGCAAACTGATCCGTCGGACAAGGCATAAAAAGCAAGAAGGAGGATGATTTATTTGGCAGAAGAAAAACGCCCGGGAGCAGTCGGACGCTTTTTTGGAGCGATCGGCCGTGCCTTTGCCATCATGATTTTCATTGGAATGATCACTGGCTCGATTGTTGTTTCCATCATGGCACTGTATGTCTTTAATTCTTTGGACGGAGCTCCGGTCGTCGACCTTTCCAACGTCGAAGTAAACCTCAATAATACATCGTATATCTATGTCACCGATCCCGAAACACAGGAACAGACCGTCGTCAAGGAGCTGTATTCCGGTCAGAACCGTGAATGGGTCAGCTATGACCAGATTCCGGATATGATCGTCAATGTCACCGTTGCTGCCGAGGACAAGCGCTTCCGGGAGCATCATGGTGTGGACTGGCTGCGTACCGTCAAGTCCACACTGGGATATTTTGGCGGTTCCAGCCGTGTCCAGGGTGGTTCCACCATCACCCAGCAGGTGATCAAAAACCTGACCGGCAACGATGAGGTCACTCCGGAACGTAAGGTGCAGGAGATCTTTACCGCGCTCAAGCTGGAAAAGAGCTACAGCAAGGAGCAGATCATGGAGACCTACCTCAATGTCGCCTTCTTCTCCAACCAGTGTTATGGAATCCAGAGTGCATCCAAGCTTTATTTTAACAAGGATGTCAGCGAATTAAACGTTGCCGAGGCAGCTACACTGATTGCCATCACCAACGCCCCGACCAAGTATAATCCTCTGCGTGAAAACCCCAATGAGAGCTATGGATGGGGCACCGGTATGGAGGAAAACAAGGAGCGCCGCGACTATATTCTGGGCGAGATGCTCGACCTGGGAATGCTCACCCAGAGCGAGTATGACCAGTGGATCAACTACGAGGTACAGCTTGCACCTCGTGAGGAAGTGGAGGCAACCTCCGACGGTATGACAGCTCTGACCGACTGGCACACCGACCAGGTTATCGAGGATGTCATCACCGATCTGCAGGACGAATATAACTACACCCGCGCTTATGCGACCAACATGGTCTACTCCGGCGGCTATCGTATTTATTCGACCATGGATCCCGATATTCAAAAATCGCTGGAACAGTCCTATGCAAATCCGGACACCTTCCCTGCGCTGAATAACTCGGAATATCCGCAGACAGCAGCCATTGTTATCGCGCCGGATGGCAGCGTCAAGGGCATGATCGGCGGCAACGAAAAGACATCCAACCGTCTGTTCAACCGTGCCACCCAGTCCCAGCGTCATCCAGGTTCTACCATGAAACCGATTTCGGCCTACCTCAACGCCATCGAGCGTGACCTGGTCACCTGGTCCACCACCTTCATTGATGAACCGCTGACCTTGACCGAAAACGGAGAAACCTTTGAATGGCCACAGAACTATTCCGAAACCTACACCCACGCTCCGATGACCGTTCAGTATGCAATCCAGCAGTCGATCAACACCGTTCCGGCACAGATCGTGAACATTCTGACTCCGCAGGTGTGCTATGATACCCTCAAGAACAAGTTCCAGGTCAGCACGCTGCATGAACTGGATGCGACCAGCCTTTCGGCGATGGCACTGGGCGGTATGACCACCGGTATGACGCTGGAGGAGCTGACAGGATGCTATCAGATCTTCGTCACCGGCGGACTGTATGTAAAACCGTACACCTACACCAAGGTAACCGATATGGAAGGCAATATCGTGCTGGAGAAGGACACCACTCAGGTGCGCGTTGTTTCGGAAGAAACCGCAACCGTATTAAACCGTCTGCTCCAGACCGTTGTTACCCAGGGTACTGGTGCACAGGCAAACCTGAAAGGTGCCACCGGCATCGTCACCGCAGGCAAGACAGGTTCTTCCACCGGTGTCAAGTATGTCAACGGTGTCCAGGTCGATATCAACAACCCTGACCTGTGGTTTATCGGCTTTACACCATACTATATCGGCGGCGTATGGATGGGTTACGATATTCAGGAAGAAATCTATTATTCGACCTATCCGACTCCAATCTTCTGGAAAAATCTGATGCTTCCAATTCACGAAGGACTGGAAGCAAAAGACTTTACCTATTCGGACAAAGTGCAGGCACTGCAGTATTGTACCGAATCGGGCGATCTTGCCACCGAAAACTGTCCATCCACCGCGACCGGATGGTACAAGGAAACCTATATTCCATCCACCTGCATTCTGCACCGCGGCGGTTCTTCCAGCTCGGCGGTACAGGAGGACGAGGATAATCCAGTAAACGAGGGCAGCGATAGCAGCAGCTCTTCGTCCGATTCCGACTCCGGTTCTTCTTCCGGCTCGGGAAGTTCGCTCAAACGGCCGGAAAGCAATTCCGGCAGAGATGAGGACAGCGGCAGCAGCTTCTGGGACAGCGTCAGTGGATTGTTTAACAGAGGATAACAGGAATAATACAGACATCAAAGGACTTCTCCAGGCGTATTTTGGCAAGGGGAGGTCCTTTGCACATTTTACGACAATCAGATACATCCTTAATCTTTTTCAAACAAACCCTGCTGTTCATTCTACCGTCACAAATACATGATACGATAAATTTTGCAGGATGTGTTTAACTTGATGCTTTTTGGGATTTAGGTAATAGCCGTGCTGCAAACGGCAAAATCATGTGGGAGGATATCGAATGTATCGAATTTTAGTGGTTGACGATGAAGAAAAAGTCAGGGTTCTGATACGAAAGTATGCGGAATTTGAGGGCTATGAGGTGGAGGAAGCGGCAGACGGCATGTCCGCCATTGAGATGTGCCGAAAGGAAAAGTTTGACCTCATTGTTCTGGATGTGATGATGCCGGAACTGGATGGTTTTTCGGCCTGCCGAGAGATCAGAAAGTTTTCTCAGATACCGGTATTGATGCTGTCGGCGCGCGGAGAGGAATATGACCGCATCCATGGCTTTGAGCTGGGCGTGGATGACTATGTCACCAAACCTTTTTCGCCCAAGGAGCTGATGCTGCGCATCCAGGCGATTATCAAGCGCAGCAATACCTCTGCCCGTCCGCAGAAGGAAATTTTGGAATTTGAAGGACTGAAGGTGGACTTTACCGGCAGACTGGTCTATATAGATGGGCAGAAGATTGCACTTTCGCCCAAGGAATATGAACTGCTGTTTTATCTGGTGCGCAACCGGGGAATTGCACTGACCAGAGAAAAGCTGATCAACGATGTTTGGGGTTACGACTTTTTCGGCGATGACCGAACGCTGGACACCCACATCAAACTGTTACGAAAGGCTTTGGGCGAGTACAGCCGCTATATCGTCACACTGCGCGGAGTGGGCTATCGCTTTGAAGCATAAATCGAGTGTTTCTTTTTAGAACAGCACGGAAAGACACAGGAGCAACGCATGGATGGGTCCCCGGCCTGATGCTGTTGCTGGTGGGAGGACTGGCGCTGCTGAGTCTTTTTCAGTTTTGTTTGATCGAATCGCTCTATCAGCAGCTGAGATCGCAGAAGATAAAATCTGTTCTGACCCAGATTTCTGCTGCGATAGAGCAAGATGGAGTGCAGGCAGTCGAATCGCTGGTTTCCTCCGAGGAGATTGAACTGCGCATCGTTGACCGCGATGGACAGGATCTGATCGAACAGAACAGCTGCGATAATTCTTTGCTGTCATATGATCAACAGCAGCTGCGCACCTTATATGAGCAGGAGAGGTTGCTTCAGGGAGCTGTGTGGGAACAGATCACCAGCTACCAGACGTTTTATCCGAAATCGACCGGAGGAAATGAGGTTACCAACTGCCGATTTTTGACCTGTGCAGATCTGGCAACGCTGGACAGCGGAGAAAAAATTCTGGTGCTGGCACGGGCGCAGCTGACGCCGTCCGACCTGACGATCCAGGTGATCCGTGAGCAGATGATAGCCTTTTTTATCACCATCCTTCTGCTGACGGCGGCAGTGCTAATTTTTCTGCGGCACCGGCGGAGAAGAAAGATTCAGTTGCTTGCAGATACTGCTGACCAACTGGCGCAGGGCGGAGAGGATCTTTCCTTCGACACCAATTTGTCTGCGGAGCTAAAACCCCTGAGCCACAGCCTCAATCGGCTGCTGGGGTATTATTCCAAGCAAAAAAAGTTCTCCAACGAGATGTTTGCAAACCTTTCGCACGATCTGCGCTCGCCGCTGAGCATGATGATTGGATATGCGGAGATGATGCGAGATCTGCCAGGGGAAGCGACGGAAGAAAATATGCAGGTGATCCTCGATGAGGCACAGCGGCTTTCGATGTTGGTCAATGATATTCTGGATCTGTCCAAACGCAATTCCACCCATCCGGAGCTGCATCTGCAGGCGTATTGTCTGACCGATCAGCTGATGTCGATTGTTGGAAACTTTCAAAAGATGACCCAGCGGCAGGGATGCAGCATCCAGCTGGAAACAGACTGCCGCGTCTGGGTGAAGGCGGATGAACTGGAAATCAGCCGCGTGATCTACAATCTGGTGAACAATGCCATTGCGCACACAGGTGAGGAGAAGGAGATTGTAGTCAAACAACTGATACGCAACCATAAAGTATGCGTACGGGTGATGGACAACGGGGAAGGAATCGATGAAGAGAGTCTGTCCAGAATCTGGGACCGCTATTATCGCAGCAATCGTGCCAAACGATGTGCTCCGTTGACAGGAAGCGGTCTGGGGTTGTGCATCGTAAAATCAATTCTGCAGCAGCACGGGGCGACCTATGGTGTGGAAAGCAAACTGGGAGAAGGAAGTGTCTTTTGGTTTGCATTGGACATCCTCGACCAGGAGCCATCTCAAACCGGACAGCCAAAACAGAATCCATCGACAAAAAACTGACGCCTTGCGGCGCCAGTTTTTTTGTGCAATAAAAAAACCTTCTGTCTGATTGCAGGACCGGAAAACCGGTCCCACAGCAAACAGAAGGTCAAAAAAAGGACGTTTGTGATCTTTTTTATCATACCATAAAGCGAGAGTGTTGTAAACATGAAAATGCAGGTGCGCCGCTTCTTATCCCAGCGCGACGTCCAGTACCATCATGATGAGGAATCCTGCCATGACGCCCAGCGTGCCGACGTTGGAATGTTCGCCCAGATGTGCTTCGGGAATCAATTCCTCGACCACGACGTACATCATCGCGCCTGCTGCAAAGGCAAGCAGCCATGGCATCATCGGTTGGATGCTGCCGGCGGCAAGTACCACCAGCACGCCGAACAGCGGCTCGACAATGCCGGAAAGTGCGCCATAGGCAAAGCTTTTGCGGCGGCTGAAGCCCTCCTGACGCAGCGGCAGAGAGATCGCAGCGCCCTCAGGGAAGTTCTGGATGCCTATTCCCAGTGCCAGCGCCATCGCAGCGGCATAGTCGCCGCGGGAGTTCTGAGCTGCCAGCGCAAAGGCAAGACCTACTGCCATACCCTCGGGAATGTTGTGCAGTGTTACCGCCAGCATCAGCATGGTGGTGCGCTTCCAGCTGGTGGAAAGTCCCTCCGCCTGCTGCATTCCAGGATGCAGATGAGGCAGCACGCTGTCCAATAGCATCAGGAAGGCGATGCCAAGGATGAATCCTCCGGCAGCAGGCAGCCATCCAGGCAGCCCCATTTGAGCAGCTTCCTCCATCGACGGAATCAGCAGGCTCCACACCGAGGCAGCTATCATCACACCTGCGGCAAATCCCAAAAAGATCCGCTGGATGTTGTCGCTGATTTTGGTCTTGAAAAAGAATACCATCGCAGCACCCAAGGAAGTCATCAAAAATGTAAAACCGGTCCCGCTTAATGCCCACGAGATCGCTTGTGTCATCAATATCATCTCCTTACCAGCATTATATGGTTAGTGAATGCTAATCTGTTACTGGTACTATACTGTATTTGTATAAAAAAGTCAATCCCCATGGCAGGAAAGAAGAATGTTGGAAAATCCCTCTGTGCATTTTGCTCAATTTCAACAAGAGAACCCTTTTCTTTTTGTCGTTTGGGCAATTTTTTAATACAGGTTTTAAAAAAACTGGAAGGAAACGAGCAACCATGGTAAACTATGATTGGGGACGTGTGTTTTTCACACGGTTTATATGCGTATCGGTGCAGAAAAACGGGAAAAACGGACAACCTTTTTCTGTACTTTCACCTTGAGAAAGGAGGCTGTGAAGCATTGTTCAGCGCACAGCAATATGTAAAGGCAACCTCGCTCCAGCAGGCACTGGAGCTCAATCAGAAGCGTTCCAGCGCCATCCTCGGCGGCGGATGCTGGATGCGCCTTGGAAAGAAAAACTATGCCACCCTCATCGACCTGTCCGGTCTGGGATTGGACACCATTGAGGAAACACCGGAGGAGATTGTTCTGGGAGCAATGGTGACACTGCGCCAGCTGGAGACCTCGCCGGTGCTGGCAGCGGCATTTGGTCCGCTGTTTGCAAGAATGACCGAACACATCGTCGGCGTACAGTTCCGCAACTGCGCGACCTTGGGCGGCAGTGTGGTGTCCCGCTTTGGTTTTTCGGACATCATCACCGGACTGCTCGCACTCGACTGCGAGGTTGAGCTGGTGCAGAAGGGCAGGGTAAGCCTTGCCGACTATGTGCAGATGCCGTATGACCGCGACGTTCTGGCACGGGTCATCCTCAAAAAGAATGGCCGCCGCGCCTGGTATGAGAGCTTCCGCAACACCGAAACCGACCTGCCGGTGCTCAACTGTGCAGTGTCCTGCCTGAATGGCAGCGCCCGCGTTGTTGTCGGCGCACGTCCGGCAAGAGCGGTGATGCAGGAGTTTGGACAGATGCCGTCCGAACAGCGGCTGCAGGAGATGCTTGACAAAACAGAGTTTGGAAGCAACATGCGCGCCGGCGCAGAATATCGCAGACAGCTTGCCGGTGTGCTCTGCCGCCGTGCAATCGAGCAGGTAAAGGGGGATGCTGAATGCAGATAACAGTAACACTCAACGGCCGGCGCTGCACCGACGAGGTCGCGCCGGATATGACGCTTTATTCCTATCTCCGCCAGAAGGGCTGCTATTCGGTCAAGTGCGGATGCGAGACCTCCTCGTGCGGACTTTGTACCGTCCACTTCGACGGCAAACCGGTGCTGTCGTGCAGTATGCTGGCAGTGCGTGCCGACGGTCACAGCGTGACCACGCTGGAAGGCGTCGAGCAGGAAGCGCTGGAATTTGGAAAGTTTCTGGCCGACGAGGGCGGCGAACAGTGCGGTTTTTGCAGCCCGGGCTTTATTATGAACGTGCTGGCGATGGTAAAAGAGCTGCCAGATCCGACCGACGAGCAGATCAAACACTATCTTGCAGGCAACCTCTGCCGCTGCACCGGCTACCAGAGCCATCTGCGCGCCATCAAAAAATATCTTGCCGCAAAACAGAAGGAGGCTGTCAGATGAGTTACGTCAATGCTGCCGTAAGAAAGAAGGATGCAGTCAGCCTGGTCAGCGGCAAACCGGTCTATACCGGTGATATGGTGCCGCAGAACAGCCTGATGGTCAAAATTTTGCGCAGCCCGCACGCCCATGCGATGATCGAGGAGATCGACGTCAGCCGTGCGATGCAGGTGCCAGGCGTGGTCTGTGTGCTCACCCATCATGATGTACCGCACAGCCGTTACACTACCGCCGGACAGACCTATCCGGAGTTAAGCCCTTATGACAAACTGATCCTTGATCCGCACATCCGGTGCGCAGGTGATCCGGTGGCGATTATCGGCGCCGAGACCACCCAGGCTGCAGAAAAAGCGATGAAGCTGATCAAGGTCAAATATCAGGTGCTGCCTGCGCTGATCGACTATACGCAGGCGATCGACAACCCGATCATCGTCCATCCAGAGGACGACTTTAAGGTGCTGGTGCCGGTCATCAACGCCGAGCCAAAGCGCAACATCTGTTCCAAGGGCGGTTTCTCGTTTGGAGACGTAGAGGCAGAGTTTGCTGCCTGCGATGTGGTGCTGGAGCAGACCTACAACACCAAGGCAAACAACCAGACGATGATGGAAGCGTTTGCCACCTTCAGCTATATCGACGCCTTTGGCAAGCTGACTATCGTCAGCTCCACCCAGGTGCCGTTCCATGTGCGCCGCATCGTGGCAAATGCGCTGGAGATGCCAAAGAGCAACATCCGTGTCATCAAGCCGCGTATCGGCGGCGGCTTTGGCGCAAAACAGAGCGCGGTCAGCGAGGTATTCCCGTCGCTGGTCACCATGAAAACCGGCCGTCCGGCGTATCTGGTGTTTACCCGCGAGGAGTGTATGACCAATGGTTCTCCGCGTCACCAGATGCAGATGAAGGTCAAAATCGGTGCGACCCGCGACGGTCACATCCGCGTCATCGACCTGTATGCCATCTCCAACGCCGGTGCCTACGGCGAGCATGCGCCGACCACCATCGGACTGGTCGGACACAAGTCGCTGTCGCTGTACGGCAGCCTGAGAGCGGCGCGCTTCAGCTATGATGTCGTCTATTCCAACACCATGGGGGCAGGTGCTTACCGCGGTTACGGTGCGACTCAGGGCATCTATGCAGTGGAAAGCGCAGTCAGCGAGCTGGCGGACAAGCTGGGCATCGACCCGACCGTACTGCGCGAAAAGAACATGGTGCGCGAAGGACAGATCATGCAGGCATACTACAACGAGCCATGCAACAGCTGTGCGCTCGACCGCTGCCTCAAGACCGCCAAAGAGATGATGCACTGGGATGAAAAATTCCCTGTCCGCAAGCTGCCAAACGGCCACCTGCACGGCTTAGGTGTAGCGTTGGCAATGCAGGGAAGTGGCATCTCGGGCGTGGACATCGGTGCGGTGGAACTGCGTCTGAATGACGACGGCTTCTATACTCTGCTGGTCGGCTGTACCGATATGGGTACCGGCTGCGACACCATTTTGTCCCAGATGGCGGCAGATATCCTCGACTGTGACATCGACAATATCGCTGTCCGCGGCGTGGATACCGACCAGTCGCCATACGACACCGGCTCCTATGCTTCGGCAACCACCTATGTCACCGGCGGCGCTGTGGTCAAGGCCGCAGAAAAGCTGCGTGCAAAGATTCTGGAAACCGGTGCAGATATTCTGGGCGTCAGCCCTGAAAAAGCCGAGTTTGACGGCAAACAGGTGACCGACACCGAGACAGGCAAATCCATTAGCCTGCGGGAAATCGGCTATATCACCTGTAATGGTTCCAGACAGCTGCTGTCCTCCCATGAGTCGCACTCGTCCAAGGTTTCTCCGCCGCCGTTCATGGTCGGCATGGCAGAGGTGGACATCGACCCTGAAACCGGCAAGGTCACCCTGATGGACTACGTTGCCGTTGTTGACTGCGGAACGGTCATCAACAAAAACCTGGCGCGTGTTCAGACCGAGGGTGGTATTGCACAGGGCATCGGCATGGCTCTGTACGAGGATATTCAGTACACCGAGGATGGCCGCATGATGAACAACTCCTTCCTCCAGTACAAGATCCCGACCCGTCTGGAGATTCCACCGATCCGCGTGGAGTTTGAAAGCAGCTACGAGCCAACCGGACCGTTCGGTGCAAAATCCATCGGTGAGCTGGTCATTAACACACCATCGCCGGCGATTGCAAGCGCTATCCGCGCAGCAACCGGCATCGCCTTTACCAGCCTGCCGATCACCGCAGAGAAGATTGCTATGGGTCTTCTCCATCAGAAGGAACATGAATAAAAATAAAATCCTCCCTGCCTTTGCTGGGAGGGCATCATAAAAAAACTCCCTGTGCGGCACAAGCCGCGCAGGGAGTTTTTTGTTATGTTATTTTAAACGTCCGTTGGAACGGCGTCCCGAACGCTTTTTCGCTACAAAGTAGCCGACAGCACAGCTGATGGTCGCCGCAGAGAAGTACAGAACCAGCATGGGCCAGATGCTCATGTCATAGAAAAAGTACATCGACGGCAGAAACAGCAGCGCTGCAAACAGCGAGTAGTACAGCTGAAATCCCGATTTGAGCCCGCAGTAGATGCCGCAGCACAGGCAGGCGATAGGGAAGATCAGCAGCAACGAGGTGGACAGATAGAGATTATTGGGGAAAAGCAGACCGATAATCGGAATCGCAATATAGATGGTCAGCGTAATAAAGCAGCAGTCGATCACCGCTTTTGGGTTTTTCATAACATACATCCTTTCAATCGGTATTTCCAATCAGTATAGCATATTTTTGCAGACACTTCAACTGCATATTCCATCGTCCTGCCTCATACCATGGTGGAGAAGAACAACCCCTGAAAGATATCCGCAAGGGCGTACAGGCAGACGGAAACAGACTTTGACCGCTGCCAAAAAAGAAAGAGAGGTCATCATGATGGAATGCAATGCGATAAGGCAGGCAGTTTGCGTCAATGAAACGGTGTTTGATTCCGTGGTGGAAGTTCCGTTGGAGGCGGACATCATCCTGCCCGATTATTGTCCCGATATTGTCAAGATTTTAAAATGTTCGCTGGATTTCTGCATCAGCTCCAGTCGGGTACAGGGCCGTCAGCTGAGTCTGGAGGGAATGTGCAGCGTCCACTGTCTGTATCTGGGAGAGGACAGCGCCGGAACGCAGCTGCGTCTGCGCTGTATCGACTATAAGCTGCCTTACACCAAAACGGTGGACCTGAAAGGAGAAGCCAGGGAGGTTTTGTGCTTTGTCAGCCTGGAATCCTCCTACTGCAACTGCCGTGCCGTCAGCAAGCGGCGCATCGAGCTGCGTGCTTCGGCAAGCCACCGGCTCTGTGCAGTCAGCAGCTCCCAGCAGCAGGCAGTCACCGAGGCTGCCGAGGACACCGAAAATCCGCTGGGCGTTCAGCTGCGTCAGAAGAGCTTTGAACAAAACAGCTTTGTTTCCCAGCCAAGAGAAACCATCAGCGTCAGCGAGCAGATGGAGCTGGGAGCGGGAAAGGCGCCGGTGCGCAGCATCATCTCCTCCAACATCAGCGCAGTGATGACCGATCACAAGCTCATCTCCGGCAAGATTGTCACCAAGGGAGAGCTGCACATCAGCCTGCTGTACAGTGCAGACACTGCTGCTGATACCGTGGAACAGATGGAGTATGTGCTGCCCATCAGCGGAGTGGTGGATGCACCAGGCGCTGACGACAGCTGCATCTGTTCGGCAGGCTATGAGGTGTGCGAGTATGAACTTTCTCCCAAGTCCGATCTGGAGGGAGAAAATACTCTGCTGGAGCTGCACGCACAGGTGGTGGTCAACGCCGAAATCTGCCGCCGCAGCCAGATTTCATTGGCGGATGACTGCTATTCCACCCGCTATGAGTGCGAGGGCCACAGCCGCCCGATGGATTTTCTCAGCCTGGTCGAAGCGGTGGAGGAGCGCAATATGTACAAAGGAGAGATCCAGCTGCCAGAGGAGATCGAAACGATTCTCAGCGGCTGGGGAAAGGTGTCGGGAAGCACCGTCCGCTTTGAGGAGAAGGACGGACAGCAGCAGGCTGTGGTGCAGTTAAACCTGAACCTGTGTCTGCTGGCGACCGACCGCGATGGCAGCATCCAGTTTTACGACAAAACCGAGCCGATGGAGTGTACCTTCCCGATTCCGGCGGCACAGTCCGGCAGCAAATTGATCTTCTGTCCGCAGGCGTCGGTGGTCGGATTCGATTATAACCGCAGCTCGGACAGCTTGCAGGTGCGCTGCGAGGTGCTTTTGCGCGGATGTATCTGTCAGATGCATCGGTGCAGCGTGATGGAGGAGATCAGCGTCGATCAGGAGCATCCGGTGCGATGGGAGGACGACTGTTCGCTGACCATCTATTATGCCGATGCAGGAGAAAATCTGTGGGAGATCGCAAAGCGCTACCACACCGCCATGCAGTCGGTGATGGAGGCAAACCAACAGGTCGAGCTGAGCGACGATGCACAGGTCACCAAGCGGGAGATGCTGCTCATCCCGATTTTGTCGCGATGAGCCGGAAAAAATACAGCAGCAGAACATAAAGGAGTGAAGCAGATGGACAGCCGCAGCATCTATAAGGACATTGCGCAGCGTACCGGCGGCGATATTTATATCGGCGTTGTCGGGCCGGTGCGCACAGGTAAATCCACCTTTATCAAAAAATTCATGGAAAATCTGGTGATTCCCAACATCGAGAGCGAGTTTTTCAAGGAGCGCGCCATTGATGAGCTGCCTCAGTCGGCGGCAGGGAAAACCATTATGACCACCGAACCAAAGTTTATTCCCGAGGAAGCGGTGCGCATCTCGCTGGACAACAACGCCGAGCTCAACGTCCGCATGATCGACTGCGTCGGCTATATTGTCCCAAGTTCCCTGGGCTATGTGGAAAACGAGCAGCCGCGCATGGTGATGACGCCTTGGTTTACGGAGGAAATTCCATTCAATATGGCTGCCGAGATCGGCACTCAGAAGGTCATTCAGGAGCACAGCACCATCGGTCTGGTGGTGACCACCGACGGCTCGATCAGCGACATCCCGCGTGAGGAGTACGCCGAGGCAGAGGAGCGGGTCATCCGCGAACTGCAGGAGCTGGAAAAGCCGTTCGCAGTGCTGCTCAACTGTCAGGAGCCAGCCAGTGCCGGCGCAAGGGAACTGACCGAACAGATGCAGCAGCGCTATGG
Organism: uncultured Negativibacillus sp.; assembly: GCF_944388365.1. Classification (GTDB taxonomy): domain Bacteria; phylum Bacillota; class Clostridia; order Oscillospirales; family Ruminococcaceae; genus Negativibacillus. The sequence goes on from NZ_CALXIN010000008.1 coordinate 15,009, forward strand.
TGTACCGGTGCTGGCAGTCAACTGTCTGGATTTAAGCGAGAGCGACATCCGCAAGATTCTGTCCAGCGTGCTGATGGAGTTCCCGATTAAGGAGATCAAAGCCAACATCCCGCGATGGATTCTGTCGCTGGAACAGGGTCACTGGCTCAAGAATGCGCTTTATCAAGCCATCTGCGATGCCTGCGGAGAGATTCACCGCATCACCCATGTTTCCGAACGGCTGCAGCAGCTGGAACAGTGTGAGTACATCTCACAGGTGCAGGTCACTGGTATGGATTTGGGTCACGGCAAGGTGATGCTGTCGATCATTGTACAGCCAAATCTATTCTATGACATTCTGGGCGAGGCTACTGGCCTGGAAATCGGCGGCGAGGAAGGGCTGCTGCCTTGCTTGTGTCAGCTGGCACAGATCAAAAAGGAGTACGACAAGGTGCGCGGCGCACTGGAGGAGGTAGCGGCCACCGGCTATGGCATTGTGATGCCGTCGCTGGAAGAGCTGAGCCTGGAGGAACCGCAGATTGTCAAACAGGGCGGACGCTATGGAGTGCGCCTGAAGGCGTCGGCTCCATCCATCCACATGATGCGCGCCGACATCACCACCGAGGTCAGCCCGATCGTCGGCAGCGAAAAACAGTCCGAGGAGCTGGTGATGAGCCTGCTGCAGGAGTTCGAGGACGACCCGCAGAAGATCTGGAGCAGCAACATCTTTGGCAAGTCGCTGCATGAGCTGGTCAATGAGGGATTGCACAACAAACTTTACCGGATGCCAGCCGATGCCCGCATCCGGATGCAGGAAACCATCGAGCGAATCATCAACGAAGGCTGCAACGGACTGATCTGTATCATCCTGTAAGCGATAAAAACTGTCCTTCATATAAAGACAAATGACCTCCATTTTATCCGTATTTCTATTCTTGTTAGAATAGAAATACGGATATTTTTGTATAAAAAAACATTTTAGCCCTGCCAAAGAGGGAGAAAGTCCAAAATAAAGCGGTTTTTTATATTTTGATGCTGAAAAATTGTTTTTAAAATAAAGAAAATAATTTCATGTTAGAAAAATACGAATCGGAATAAAGCAAGTTTAATTTCATTTTGCAATCAAAAAGAGAAAGCGATACAGACAAAAATGAGAGCGAATCGAAAAATGGTGCGTTTTCACATTATGTTCATATTTTGGTGGCTCATGGAAAAAATGATAGTCTTATTATGCAAAATATGGCAAAAGCACAGCTATTTTTACACATATATTATAATTATACAAGAATAATATTGACAATTTGTTAAGCTGGTGCTATGGTATAAAGCAAATCAAGAGGATATGAATATATTCATATCGTGCAGGGAAAATGCGCTTTTGCCTGCGAAAATCGAAAAAATGAGGGAGGTTTTTTCATGGAAGGACAAAAGTATCCAAAGGCTGTGGAGCATTTGGAAAGTTGGAAGTGCGGCAATCATCTGGTGCAGGACCCGTATCTATATATGCAGAATGCGAAGGACCAACAGGTCCTGTCCTGGGTAGCGGAGGAAAATGCCTATACAGACCACTGGTTTGAGGACAAAAACCTGGGTCAGCGCATCCAGCAGCTGAAGTCCCAGCAGAAAAAACCGACTTATCACAATTTGTGTCAGGTGGGAGAAAAACTGTACGCAGTCTGCAGCGGAACCGACGGAAGCTCGGCGGCAGTGGAAGTGAAGTTCGATTTTTCCGAGCAGAAGGTACTGCTTAACCGTGAGATGATGGGCGGAACCATGAACGTCTATGGAGTATCCCCATGTCCGGCTGATCCAAAGATCGCTGCCTTTTTTGCGCTGAAGGACAAAGCTGCCAGAATGTCAGTCGTTATCCGCGACCTCGAACAAAATCAGACACTGGCAGAGCTGGACGGAACCTTCTCCTACACCTGGTCGTCGGACGGAGCATATATCTACTCCAACCAGTCCGAGCAGCGCGCGGACGGAACCACCGAGAACAGCGTTGTTCGCTGGAACCGCTGCACCGGACAGCAGGAGATTGTCTATACCTGGCCAGGCCATTCGGTATTTCTGCGGTTGGCAGCAGGACCGGAGGGAAGCATATTTGTTCATGTCTGCAAGGACTACCACGATGTAGTGATGATTTATCTGAATGCGCAGGGACAGGCTGCCCGTGTGATGCAGGAGGAAAACTCCAAGCTGGACTATCTGGGCACCATCGGAAACTGCCATTACTTTTTGACCGATTATCAGGCACCGCTGGGCAGAGTCATCGGGGTTGAGCAAAACGGCATGGAGTTTTCTCCGATGAAAGAGGTTGTTCCAGAAGGTTCCTTCCCGCTGGAAGGTGCAGGTGTCGCAGGTGACCGTCTGCTGGTGATCGAGCTTCAGGATGCTGCCTGTGCATTGCAGCTGTTTGAGAAGGACGGAACCTTTGTCCGCACTATCGAGCTGCCGGATAAGATCGGCAGTGTCGCTTTCCAGTCGGCAGCATGGGACAGCAAGGTGCGTTACCTGGAATTTCAGAGCTTTGGCTGCCCACCGTCCATCCTTCGCTACGATGTGGAGAGCGAGCAGATCACACCGGTGTACAGCGTACAGGACAAGCCCTCCGTCGAGGTGGAGGTGCAGCGCCGGTTTGTTACCGCCCGCGATGGACAGCGCATCCTTGCGTTTCTGGTTTATCCAAAGGGCAAGCAGCCCGATCAGCAGACACCAACACTGATGTACGGCTACGGCGGCTACTCCGCAAGCCAGCTGCCATGGTACAACAATCCTTTCGTCGGAATGGACATCCCTGATTGGCTGAAAAAAGGCGGACTGTATGTCCACTGCATCCTGCGCGGCGGCGAGGAGTACGGCGCCAAATGGCATGAGGCCGGCTGCGGATTGAACAAAAAGAACGTCTTTTATGATTTTATTGATATTGCAAAGGCAGTCATTGCAGATGGCTGGACAACCTCGGAACACATCGCCATCTGCGGAGGCAGCAACGGCGGACTGCTCACGACCGCGCTGTTGACCATGGAACCTTCGCTGTGGAGATGTGTCATCGCTAGCGTGCCGCACACCGATATGCTGCATTTCTGCTGCGATGACCGCGGTCCGATGTATGTCACCGAGTACGGCGATCCGAGAGAGGAAGAATTCTTCGAATACATGAAGAGCTACTCTCCGTATCACAATATTCATCAGGGAGTTGCCTATCCGTTTGTCTATGTCCAGACCGGAGAACAGGACAACAACGTGCCGCCGTATCACGGCAAAAAGTTTGCCGCTGCATTGCAGCAGGCAACTGCCGGTGAAACCGTTCTGCTGCGTGTGCTGCCGTATGGAAGCCACGACAGAGGAGCAGGCGAGTATTTTTACAAAACCTGTGCAGAGATGCACCTGTTTATCGAGTATGCACTGGGGATGACAGGGCAAGTTCAAAAGTAAGGTAGGGGGAGAAGCATGGGCAAGTACATTCTCAAACGGTTGCTGGTAGTTATACCGACACTGTTGTTTATTGTGTTTGTTGTATTTTTTATCTTAAATATCACGCCTGGCGATCCTGGAAGGATCATGCTGGGAACGACGGCCACACAGGAGCAGGTGGATATGCTCAACGAATCGCTGGGCGTCAACCGTCCGCTGCTGGTGCGCTATGTCGATTATATCTGGGATGCACTTCACGGTGACTTTGGCACCTCCTATACCTTTAACGTGCCGGTGGCCCGGGTGGTGATGCCAAAGTTGCCGACCGCGCTGCGTCTGGCAATCCTGTCAGTCTGCTGTTCGGCACTGTTGGGTATTCCGCTGGGCATCCTGTCCGCAGTCAAAAAGCACTCGCTGATAGATAACGCCTTGACCGTACTGGCACTGTTTCTGGCCTCGGTTCCAGGATTCTGGCTGGGCCTGATGCTGATGCTGTGGCTGTCGCTCTCATGGGGCCTGCTGCCAAGCAGCGGTGTCGGAACCTGGCAGCATTACATCATGCCGGTCATGACGCTGGCACTGCCCAGTGCGGCATTTATCAGCCGTCTGACCAGAACGACCATGCTCGACAGCATGAACCAGGACTACATCCGTACCGCCAAAGGAAAGGGCGCCCGCGACCGCCGCGTCATCTTTGGACATGCGCTGCGCAATGCACTGATTCCGGTCATTACCCAGCTGGGCATGAACTTTGCAGGACTTCTGGGCGGCGCAATGATCACCGAAATCGTCTTTGGTCTGCCAGGATTTGGCAACGCCATCGTCGCTGCTATCAAAGCCAAGGATGTGCCGCTGACCATGTTTGCAGTTATCTTTCTGTCCACCACCTTTATGCTGATTATGCTGGTGGTCGACCTGATCTATGCCTTTATTGATCCAAGAATCAAGGCACAGTACGAATAAAGGAGGTGTGAAGAATGTTTGGAAAAAAGAAAAAAATCGTCACCAACGTCGAGCCAAGCCAGTGGAAAGAGGTTTGGAGACTGTTCTGTAAGAACAAGGTTTCGGTGGTTGCATTGATCTTTTTGTGTATCATCCTGTTCTTTGCACTGTTTGCCGACTTCATTGTGGACTACCAAACGATCATCACACCGAATCCACAGGAAAGAATGCTGGGACCGAGTTTGCAGCACCTGTTCGGCACCGACCACATGGGCCGCGACCTGTTCGGCAGAGTGATCCACGGTGCACGCTACTCGCTGATGTTCGGCGTAGTCTGCACCTCACTGAGCTTGTTCGGAGGCTGTGTGCTGGGTGCAACCGCTGCCTACTTTGGCGGCAAGGTGGACGCATGGATCATGCGAATCATCGACGCGCTGATGTGTATTCCTTACATGCTGCTGGCACTGAGCCTGGTTGCAGCGATGGGCAGCGGCATGGAGAGCATGACCATCGCCATCGTTGTGGCAAGTGTGCCAAGCTTCACCCGTATGATTCGTTCGGTAGTGCTGACCGTAGTACGGCAGGACTACATCGAAGCGGCCCGCAGCTGTGGTGTCAAGGACCGCGACATCATCTTCCACCACGTTCTGCCCAATGCGATCGGACCTATCATCGTCAATGCGATGATGAACGTGGCAGGTTTGATCATGTCCGCAGCCGGACTGAGCTTTATCGGCATGGGCATCCAGCCGCCGACACCGGAATGGGGCAATATGCTCAGCGAGGCTACCAGCTGGATGCGGCAGAGTCCGCACATGATTATCTTCCCAGGTCTTGCCATCGTGCTGACAGCACTGTGCTTTAACCTGCTGGGAGATGGATTGACCGAAGCGTTAGACCCGCGTCAGGCGGAAAGATAAATTTATTAAGTTAAAAGGAGAGAGATCCATGAAGAAAATCATTGCTTTATTGTGTGCAATGGCGATGGCTTTTGGCATGGCAGCCTGCGGACAGGAGACCACCGGCAGCCAGCAAAGCACAGGCGAAACCACGACAGAACAGACCACCGAACAGGAGAGCGCGCAGACCACAGCGGCTGACAAGGACACACTGGTGTTCATCTCGCACATGACCAGTGAGACACTGGACCCGCTGACCACCGCTTCTTCCAGCGGCGTTGACAAGAACGCAATGCACCAGATTTTTGACTGCCTGTTGCAGTTTGACAACGACGGAAACCCAGTTCCATGTCTGGCTGAAAGCTGGGAAGACACCGACGACGGCAAAGCAGTACTGTTCCACCTGCGTCAGGATGTCACCTTCCACGACGGCACTCCATTCAATGCTGATGCTGTTGTTTATGCCTTCGACAAACAGTTCGAAAACCCACTGACCGCTTATATCACCACCTACTATACTGCCTGCGAAAAGGTAGACGATTACACCGTTAAAATCACCAAAGCAACTCCACACGTTGCACTGCTGCCGATGATGGCGGAAGGTCCGTTCATCGTTTCTCCAACCGCTTATGAGAAGGGCGCAGAGGAATTTGCAAAGAATCCTGTCGGCACCGGCGCTTACAAGTTTGAGTCCCAGGGAGCAGACCAGTACATTCATCTGGTTGCAAATGAGGATTACTTCGATGGTGCACCATACTTCAAAAAGGTCATCATCCGCACCCCTGTAGACAGCAGCACCGCGATTGTTGCACTTCAGAACAACGAGGCAGATATTGCCATCAACGTTACTCCGAACCAGCTGGCCCTTGTTGAGGAGGACCCGAACCTGACCGCAGAGGTTAACACCGGATGGTCGATCAAATACCTCAACTTCTATGCAGAGCCATTCACCAGCGATGAAAACCTGAGAAAAGCAGTTTACTATGCAATCAACCGTGAAAATGCAGCGATGTTCAACAACGAGCCTGAAACCATTCCGGCAACCACTCTTTATCCGCTGCGTGTCATGGGCGACTATGCAGACCTTCAGACCATTGACGGCTACGATGTAGCAAAGGCACAGGAATATCTGGCACAGTCCAACTACAACGGCGAAACTCTCAAGCTGTACATCAGTGCAAACGAGGCTTCGATCGCACAGTCGGTACAGGCAGACCTTCAGGCAATCGGCATCAATGTTGAAATCGTTCAGCTGGATACCAACGCCTACTATGCAAAGATCAGCGACGGCACCTGCCAGATGACCATTCTGGACTTCGGTACCGACCAGGTAAGCACCGAGGATATGCTCAACTTCTATGTATCGGACGGTTACTATGGAAATTGTGTTTACAAAACTCCAGAATATGATGCACTGATGGAGCAGATCGACAATGAGTACGATGCAGATGCCCGCCGTGAACTGGTAAAACAGGCTCTGGATATGCAGTACAGCTTCTACAACATGGTACCAATGTACGAAAGCTACTTCAACTTTGTTCATCGCTCCGATCTGACCGGTTTTAACCCAGTCAGCGGTGCAAACTATGTTTACTACCTTGGCAAAGTAACACCTGCAAACGCATAAATTAAAATTTAACGAGCCGCTTTTGAGGCCGTCAAAGGAGCGTAGAAACGTATGATGCTGATAAAAAACGGGAACCTGCATCTCCCAGACCAGCAGGTTCTGACAGGGGATGTTCTGATCCAAAATGGGAAGATCTTACAGATTGGAACCGGTCTGTCCGCACCTGGTGCGGAGATTCTGGACGCGCAGGGCAAGGATGTATTTCCAGGCTTTATCCTGCCGGTGACCTCGGTGGGACTGACCGACTATGCAAACCTGCGCCAGGGCGATTCCAATGAGACTTCCTCTCCCTGTCACCCAGGACTGCATGTGCGTTATGCGCTAGACGGCCGAGAAGTGGCACTTCAGCGCTATTGGTTGGGCGGCATCACCAGCTTTGGTGCTGCTCCAGCCGATGGGGCACTGCTGGCAGGACAGATGGGCGTCTATCATGTGGACGGAGCAACTGCCGGACAGATGTGTGTCTGTGATACGGTGGCAGTCAAGGGAAATTTTCTCTCGGATGTAAAAGCCACCTTCAAGGCAAAGGATGCTGCACCGATGACCCGCATGGGCATGGCGTCGCTGCTGCGCAAACAGCTGCGTGAAGCAAAGGAATGGATGCAGCAGGAAAATCGGGAGGACAATGAGGACTTTGCTGCACTGGAGAAGGTGCTGACAAAGGAGATTCCGCTGTTGATGAACGTACATACTGTGGCGGACATCGCCGATGTGATCGCCATTGCAAAAGAATTTGATCTTCGTCTGATTCTCAACGGCGTTTATGAGGGACATTTGGTCAAAGAGTTGATTGTAGAGTCGGGAGCCTCGGTCATTCTGGGCGACCAGTTTGATGCGGGAGCACGCATCTGGTACGGCACCGATGTGGACAGCCTGCTGTCGATGCAGCAGCAAACCAACGTCTGCATCGGCTGCTCGTCCGGCGGCGTCGGCAAGGAAAACCTGCTCTGGAACGCCTGCCGTCTGGTTCAGGAAGGATACCAGCCGGCGGATGTTCTGGACCTCATGACGGTAAAAACGGCAAAAGTTCTGGGAGTCGACCACCTCATCGGCTCGATTCGGGAAGGACTGTTTGCAGACCTGGTGATCTATCAGGGCAATCCGCTGGAAAGCTGGAGCGCCTGTGTAGATACCACAGTGGTTGCAGGAAAGATTGTTTATCGCAAGGAAGGTGGAGCTGTATGCTGATTCGCAATGCAACAATATTGGACATGACAGGTGCCGCCCCCTATACCGGCGACATTCTTATCAGGGACGGAAAGATCGCTGCCATTGGCTGTGACCTTCCGGCACAGGACCAGCAGGTTCTGGATGCAAGCGGCCTGTGGGCGCTGCCAGGATTTGTGGACGCCCACACCCATCAGGGCGGATTTGATATGATCGACCAGAACGGCATGGACTTAAACGAGATGACCGATCCGGTCACTCCGCAGGTATGCGCCATCGACGGCTGCAATCCGCTGGACAAAAACTTCCGCAGTGTGCCGGCGGCTGGAGTTACCACACTGTGCATCACTCCAGGCAGCGGCAATGTCATCTGCGGACAGGCCTTTGTGGCAAAGAGTGTCGGAAACGACATCCACAAGATGACCATTAAAAATCCCAGTGCATTAAAGATTGCGCTGGGCATGAATCCAAAGGGAGCATACGGCCCTAAAGGAAGAAAACCAATGACCCGCATGGGTATCGCTTCGGTGCTGATGGAGACCTTTGCCAAGGCAGACCAGTACCGTAAGGAAAAACAGAAGGCGCAGCTGGAAGGAACCCAGCCGCCAAAATATGACGAAAAATACGAGGCGATGCTGCCCGCACTCGAAGGGCAGATCCCGTTAAAAATTCACTGTGAGCAGTTTGATATGCTGACAGCCATCGAGCTTGCCAAAAAGTATCATTGCCGGCTGACCATCGAACACGCCTGGCTGGCAAAGGAATTTTTGGAGGAGCTTTCTGAGAGCGGCGCGGATATCAACTATGGACCGGTCGGTGTGCCGACCGGCTATGGAGAGCTGACAGGCGCCGATCTGATCGACGTGAAGCTGCTGGATGAGCGCGGCGTCAATGTGTCGATCATCTCCGATTCGCCGATCCTTTCGGAGGAAGTGCTGCTGATTCAGGCGGGCGAGGCAGTCCGCTGCGGCGTCAGCCCTGAACGTGCACTGCGCATGATTACCATCAATCCTGCAAAGGCACTGGGTGTTTCGGAACGTGTGGGAAGCCTGGAAGTGGGCAAGGACGGCGACGTTGTACTGTTCAGTGCAATGCCGACGCGGGATGTAGCGGCAAAGCTGTGCTACACCATTATCGAAGGTTCGGTGGTATACACCGCACCAGAAAGGAGCTGAAGGATGGATGGAACACAAGGAGAAAGATGAGATCCTGCTTCGTCTGGAAAATCTGAAAACAGTGATTTCCAGCAAGGATGGAAAGCTGGTACCGGTAGACGGAGTGGACATCGAAATTCCGAAAGGAAAGACGGTCGGCGTTGTTGGTGAGTCCGGCTGTGGAAAGAGCATGACCGCCATGTCGATCATGGGCCTGCTGCCGAGCAATACCCGCGTGGAGGAAGGCAAAATTCTGCTGGGAGAGACCGATCTGACCAAACTCTCGCCAAAGGAACTGCGCAAAATTACCGGCGATAAGATTTCCATCATCTTTCAGGAGCCGATGACCAGCTTAAATCCGGTCATTCAGGTAGGAAAACAGGTGCGCGAAGCGATCCTTCTGCATGAAAAGATCAGCAAGGAGGAGGCAAAACAGCGCGTCATCGAAATTTTTAAACAGGTAGGCATTCCAGAGCCGGAGCGTCGCTACCGTGCATATCCGCACCAGCTGTCGGGCGGACTGCGTCAGCGCGTGATGATCGGCATGGCGATGGTCTGCAATCCGGATCTGCTGATTGCCGACGAGCCTACCACTGCACTGGATGTAACCATCGAGGCGCAGATTCTGCACCTGATGCGCCAGCTGCAGAAACAGAAGGGCACCTCCATCATGATGATTACCCACAATCTGGGAGTTGTGGCAGAGCTGTGCGACAAGGTATACGTCATGTATGCCGGCAAGGTAGTGGAAACTGCCGATGTGTATGAGCTGTTTAAAAATCCACAGCATCCATACACCATCGGACTGCTGGGTGCACTTCCAAAGATGGATTCCAACCAGCGTCTGGACAGCATCGAGGGCATGGTTCCGACCCTGAAGGATATGCCGGCAGGCTGCCGCTTTGCGCCTCGCTGTCCGCATGCGACCGAACAGTGCAGCAAACAGCAGCCACCGCTGGTATCGGTAGGCGCAGAACATCAGGTTCGGTGTTTTCTGGCCGGTGCAAAGGAGGAGAACTGATGGAAAAAGAGATTTTGATGCAGGCCAGAGGGATTACCAAGGAATTTAAGGCGACCGGCGGCATTGTCCACGCTGTCAGCGGCGTGGATCTGGACATCTATGCCGGTGAAACGCTGGCGCTGGTAGGTGAGTCGGGCTGTGGAAAATCCACCTTGGGCAAGGTCCTGCTGCGACTGATCCCACCGACTGCAGGAAGCATCCAGTTTGATGGAGAGGACCTGACAGCGATGAACAACAAGCAGCTGCGCCAGGCGCGTCAGAAGATGCAGCTGATCTTCCAGGACCCGTATGCTTCGCTCGACCCCAGAATGAATGTGGGGCAGATTATCGCAGAACCGCTGCGCGCCTATAAGATCTATAAAAACGAAAAGGACGAAGAAGAACGGGTGCGTGCGCTGATGGACAAGGTCGGCATCCGCTCGGAGTTTTACCGGCGGTATCCGCATCAGTTCTCGGGCGGTCAGCGTCAGCGTGTCGGCATTGCGCGGGCATTGGCGCTCAATCCAAAGCTGATTGTCTGTGACGAGCCGGTATCGGCGCTGGACGTTTCGATTCAGGCCCAGATTCTCAATCTGCTGCACGATCTGCAGAAGGAACTGAATCTGACCTATCTGTTTATCAGCCACGACCTAAGCGTCGTGCGCTATATTTCCAACCGCGTCTGTGTTATGTTTTTGGGAAAGGTTTGCGAGATCAGAGACACCGAATCGCTGTACAGCAGCCCGTGTCATCCGTACACCAGATTTTTGCTGGAGTCCACGCCGCAGCCTGATCCAGAAAAGAGAAAAGAGGATAAGGAGCTGTTGATGGGCGAGATCCCAAGCCCGATCAATCCACCGTCCGGCTGCCGCTTCCATCCACGCTGTCCTTATGCAAAGGAGATTTGCAGCAAGGAGGAACCGACACTGCAGCCATGTCCAGGCGGCATGTGCGCCTGCCATTTTCCGCTCAAACAAGAGATCTAGTTTCTGTTTTTTCATAAGTTTCAGAAAGGCCCCACGCCTTATTGGCGTGGGGCCTTTCTGAAACTTTAGGGGGTTATTTGACAGGACTGGAATGATAGTGGACCAGCCCTTCCTTGAGAACATCAATGCAGAACTGAAAAAGGTTTGCTTCCTCCTGGGCATTCTGAGTCGGGTCACAGAAGCAGTGGATGATATTGGGCAGTGCCAGCGCAACACCAATCAACAAATTTTTATGCTCTTTGATTTTGGGGTCGAGCTGCTCATTCTCAAAAAAGCTGTCATCGTACAGTGTCATATAATTGCCGCCGATGAGTCGATCAAAGGTCCAGTCACGTTTGATTTCTGCCGGCGCCTTGATAAAGTTGTCCACAAATATCTCCTGATAATATGGAACGGACTGCGGTGCCTTGGAGAACATCTCGTTGACATGAAGATTTTTCTTGTTATCCAGCAGGTCGATCTTTTTGTTTTCGCTGACCGATTCCTCCAGCAGGGCATCAATGTAGAAGGAAAGAATATAGAAATACAGATCCTTTTTATCTTCAAAATATTGATAGAAGCTGCCGGTGGGGATGCCCATGCTCTTGATCAGATGATTGATACTGATATTTTGATAGGGCGCTTTGGAAAATTCCTGAATAGATGTTTCGATAATGTGGTTGCGCTTTTTATCAGGGAGATTGAAAAAAGTTTGTTTGGGCATAGGCACCCTCCTTTAGTATGTCGTATCAAATTACAACTTTATTATAATCTTTTTTGGTCGAAAGGTCAATTTATTGTGCAAAATAAATAGAAAAAAGTCGGGCGCTTTCCCTTGAATTTTATTCTGCCTATTTCGATTAACCGCAGGAAGGATGCTAGCTCAAAGGAAAAGATCAAGAAAATACATGAAAGAATTTACAGGTAGGTTTGCAAAAAAAACGGGAGCTTTTGCCAGATGGCAAAAGCTCCTGTCAAGGTTTTTCTATTTTGTTTCAGGAATTTTTCTCAGCAGCAGATAACCGACAATAAACAGTACCAGCAGACCGAGGATGCCGTAGGTAGAGGAACCCAGCACCAGTGCACAGAAGGACATAATCAGCGGACCGAAGAAGTCGGCAAACTTGCCGAAGATATCAAAGAAGCCGAAGTACTCGTTCGATTCATTCTTGGGGATGATGCGTCCGAAGTAGGAACGGGACAGCGACTGGATGCCGCCCTGTGCCATACCGACGACCACTGCCAGCACCCAGAACTCCCAGCTCTTGTCCAGCTGGTAGCCAAAGATGCAGATGCCGCAGTAGATCAGGATGGAGATGCGGATGACCTTGAGGGTGCCGATCTTTTCGGCAAGATTGCCGGCAAAGATGGCGCAAGGGAAGGCGATGAACTGAGTCAGCAGCAGCGCAAGAATCATGCTGGAATCGCTGATACCAACCTCTCCGCCGTAGGTGGTCGCCATCGAGATGATGGTGTACACGCCGTCAATGTAGCAGAAGTAGGCGATGATGAAGTAGAGCACCTGCGGAGTTTTGCGGATCTTTTTGAGGGTGGTACCGATGCGGGAGAGAGCGTGGCTGACCTGGTTCTGACGGTTTTCCAGATAGTGGGTCTGATGCACATTCTTTAACAGCGGCATAGTCAGTCCGGCCCACCACAGTGCAGTGATGACAAACGAGATCTGGGTGGCAGTCTGGGTGGACAGTCCGAACGGACGCACCAGAATCAGCACGATACCGATGGTGAAGGGGATGCAGCTGCCGATGTAGCCGAGCGCATATCCATAGGAAGAGATGCGGTCCATGCGATCATCGCTGGTGACATCGACCAGCATCGAATCATAGAAGATGTTGCAGGCGCTGTAACCGATGCGGGTCACGACAAACAGCAGCATGTAGGAAACCCAGCTGCCCGAGAAGGACAGCAGCAGTAGTCCGATGATACCGATGACCAAAAACAGGGAGAACATCTTTTTCTTCATGCCCTTGTAATCGGCCAGCGCTCCAAGGAAAGGAGAAAGTACCGCCAGAATGAGCACCGCTGCCGAGGTGGTCAGCGCCCAGATGCCTGAGGCGGTGGAAGAAGAAACATCCTGCTCTGCCAGCGAGCGGAAAAAGATGGGAATGGTGGTGGAAATCAGCATGGTAAAAGCGGAGTTTGCAACGTCGTACAAAATCCAGCTTTTTTCCGGTTTTGATAAAGATGACATAAAAACCCTCCAAACAAAAAGACAAAATAAAGATAATCCTATCAAACGATAAAGGATTTTTGCAAAGCTGTCAAGAAGAGGAGGGTTAAACCTTTGGCAAAATTTGAAAAGAGAGGAGAAAAATAAAAGTGAACACTGTTAAATTTATGAAAAGTATCTAAAATATTTGTCTGAAAAAGCCAAGAGAATTGTGTGGAAAAACGCTTTCACAACCAGGGAAGCAGTGATACAATGAAAAAGATCGGAGCATTTTGCAACAGCTCCAGATGGATGAAGAAGGAGAATGACGAATGAAACTGTATATCTCGGTAGATATGGAAGGTCTGGCAGGAATCACCCATTGGAAAGATGAAAGCGAGGAACGGGAACGCTTCCGCAAAGCGATGAATCAGCAGGTGGAATGGGTGTTGGACGGCGTGGCCAAATCCAAGCGCAACAAGGAGATCACCCACATCGTGATCGCTGATTCCCACGGCGGCGGAGAAAATCTCTCCTATGATCTGCTCAGCGAAAAAGATGACCGCGTATGGCTGGTCAGCGGCAGTCCGCGTCCGCAGTATATGATGCCGGCGATGGACGACAGCTTTGACCTGGTGTTCTTTGTGGGCTACCACGGCGGCGCAGGCGAGCTGGCAAGCTCGATGGACCACACCTATTCGGGCGCATCGGTACAGAATGTCTTTATCAATGACAAGCTGATGAACGAAGCGACCATCAATGCAGCCTATGCCGGCATCGTCAACAAAGCACCAGTTGGACTGGTCATCGGCGATTCGGCACTGCAAAAACAGCTGCTGGACGACGGCATGATGCCATGGGTCGAATATGTCTGCACCAAGCAGTCGCTGGCAAGATTTTCTGCGATGTACAAGCCAAAGAAGATGATCCGCGAGGAGACCATTGCTGCGGTTAAAAAGGTGCTGGACAGCGATTATACCAAGCTGCCGCTGTATACCTTTGAGGCGCCATACCGCTGCCACATCGACCTGGCAACTTCCTCCAAGTGCGACGTCATCCAGCAGATGCCTGGCATCCAGCGGGTAGGCGGACGCAGTCTGGAGATGACTCTTGGCGATTATACCGAACTGTTCAACGCCATCCATGGCATTGCAAGCATGGGACGTTTGGCTTACTGTTAAGCCGGCTTACTGCGAAACGCTGCCCATTTTATCACGCGAAACTCTCAATCAGGAGGAAACGTTATGAAACAGGCTTTGATCGTTGTCGATTACCAGAACGACTTTGTATCCGGCGCACTGGGCTTTGAAAAAGCGGTGCAGCTGGAGGAGGAAATCTGTCATAAAATCAATCGTTATCGTCAGGCGGGTGAGGAGATCATCTTCACCTTCGACACCCACGGAGAGGATTACTTGCAGACACAGGAGGGCAGAAATCTGCCCATTCCGCACTGCATCAAGGGCTCCGAAGGCTGGCAGCTGTACGGCGAGGTTGCAAAGCTGCGCGCCGACACAGACAAGTGCTTCTACAAACCCTGCTTTGGTTCGTGGGAGCTTGCCGAGTATGCAAGGCAGCAGGGCTATACCCACATCGAGCTGTGTGGTCTTGTGTCCAACATCTGTGTGCTTTCCAATGCAGCTCTGCTGAAAGCGGCACTGCCGGAGGCACAGATTGTGGTGGATGCCCGTGCAACCGCCGGAGGCGACGACAGTATGACCGAAAAGGCGCTGGATGTCCTGCAGGGCATTCAGGTGCAGGTAGTGAACCGCTGATAATGATTGGAATTGCGGCATGAATTTTATAAAACTTTGTTTATAAAATAAAAAATAGAGGATAAAAGGGGATAATACAAATGATTTACTTTAGCTGCGACTATGTAGAGGGCGGACATCCAAAGATTTTGGAGAGAATGCTGGAAACAAACATGGAGCAGTTGCCTGGATACAGCACCGACCACTACTGTGACAGTGCGCGCGAGCTGATTCGTCAGGCATGCGGTCGTGAGGATGCGGATGTACACTTTCTGGTTGGCGGAACACAGACCAACCTGATTGCGATTTCTTCCATCTTGCGTCCGTATCAGGGCGTCATTGCAGCGTATGACGGACATATCGCCTGCCATGAGACCGGTGCGATCGAGGCAACAGGTCACAAGGTTCTGCCGATTCCATGTCATGAGGGCATCATCACCGGTGAGCAGGTTCGTGACTATTACCAAAGCCACTTTACCGACAGCATGCGCGAGCACACGGTCCAGCCAGGAATGGTATATGTATCCTTCCCAACCGAGATGGGTACTCTGTACACCAAGGAAGAGCTGACCGATCTGAGCAATGCCTGCCATGAGTGCGGTATTCCGCTGTACATCGACGGCGCACGTCTGGGCTACGGACTGACCAGCCCGAAGAACGACGTCACCCTTCAGGACATTGTCAGCCTGTGCGATATGTTCTACATCGGCGGCACCAAGTGTGGTGCTTTGATGGGCGAAGCGCTGGTCATCCTCAACGACAAGCTCAAGGATGGCTTCCGTTATATCATTAAGCAGCACGGCGGTCTGCTGGCAAAGGGACGTCTGCTGGGTCTGCAGTTTGAAACGCTGTTTACCGACAATCTGTATTTTGACATCTGCAAGCATGCGGTAGAGCAGGCAATGCAGATCCGTCGGGCATTTGAAGCAAAGGGTGTGGAAATGTACACCGATTCCTACACCAATCAGCAGTTTGTCATCATTGAGGATCATCAGATGGAGAAACTGGCTGAAAACTTTGCCTTTGAAACCTGGGAGAAATATGATGCCGACCACACCGTCATCCGCTTCTGCACCAGCTGGGCAACCAAGGATGAAAATGTACAGACACTGGTTGACGCCATTGCAGCGCTGTAAATCAAATCGACAAAAAGCACGGGGAAACCCGTGCTTTTTTGGTATCAGGAGGCGGCTGGGTTTGGCAGTCGGTGGAAATTTAGTGAAAAACACCGAAAGGGCCGGTTTTTCCACCGAAAACTTTTTGGGAAAGTGTAAAGCAAAACACCTTGACAGAATGGGAAAGCTCCGGTATAATAGCAAAGGTAAGTTCAGTAAAGGTTTCTGCCTTTACACCAACATCCGCCCGAAACCAAAAAGGGGAGCTGCACGATGGCCAAAAACCTGGAAATATCGGTTTTGCTCGACTACTACGGTCAGATGCTGACCGACAAGCAGCGGGAGGTCGTACAGCTTTACTACAACGAGGATCTCTCACTTGCGGAGATTGCCCAGTTTGCAAACATCACCCGTCAGGGAGTCCGCGACAGCATCAAGCGCGCAGAAACGACGCTGCTGGAGCTGGAGGAACGGCTGGGACTGGTTCGAAAGTTTCGGGAGTATCAGGGGATGATCGAGGAGATCACCGCCTGTGCAAGGGATATCGCCTTTGAGGCGGACAAATATCCCACGGCACGCAAGATTCGGCGCGAGGCCGAAAAGATTGTGGAACTTGCCCAGAAGATCAACGATTAAACAATTCTGACAGCGAATGGGGGAAAGCCGATGGCATTCGAGGGACTGGCCGAAAAACTCAATCAAGCCTTTAAAAAGCTCAGATCGAAGGGAAAGCTCTCTGAGAATGACGTAAAGGAAGCAATGCGCGAAGTGCGCCTGGCGCTGTTGGAAGCGGACGTCAACTACAAGGTCGCCAAGGACTTTGTCAAGAACGTCACCGAAAAGGCGGTCGGCGAGGAGGTTCTCTCCAGCCTGACACCGGCACAGCAGGTCATCAAGATCGTTCGCGACGAGCTGACCGAGCTGATGGGTTCCACCGACAGCCGCATCAATTTTTCTCCCAGAATCCCAACCGTCATCATGATGTGCGGTCTGCAGGGTTCCGGTAAAACCACCCACTCGGCAAAGCTTGCCAAGATGTTCCGCAAGCAGGGCAAACGCCCGTTGCTGGTCGCCTGTGACATCTACCGTCCGGCGGCGATCGAACAGTTGAAGGTGGTCGGTGAGCAGGTCAACACTCCTGTCTTTGAGATGGGAACCACAAATCCGGTGGAGATTGCAAAGAATGCGATCAAGCACGCCAAGGATTACGGCAACGACATCGTCATCCTGGATACCGCCGGCCGACTGCATATCGACGAAGAGCTGATGCAGGAGCTGCAGAACATCAAGGCAGAGGTTCATCCAAACGAGATTCTGCTTGTGATCGACGCAATGACCGGTCAGGATGCAGTCAATGTGGCACAGAGCTTCAACGAAACACTGGGCATCGACGGCGTCATCCTCACCAAACTCGACGGCGACACCCGCGGCGGTGCAGCGCTGTCGGTCAGAGCAGTTACCGGCAAGCCGATCAAGTTTGCAGGTATGGGCGAAAAGCTCGATGACCTGGAAGTATTCCACCCAGACCGTATGGCTTCGAGAATCCTGGGCATGGGCGACGTGCTCACCCTGATCGAGAAGGCACAGGACGAGGTCGATGAGCAGAAGGCAATGGAAGTTGCCAAGAAGCTCAAGGAAAATTCCTTTGATATGGAGGATCTGCTCGAACAGATCAAGCAGGTCAGAAATATGGGACCGCTCGGAAAGATCCTCGAGATGTTCCCGGGTATGTCCGGCAAGATCTCCGATGAAACCGCGCAGGCGGGCGAGAAGGAGATCATGTATCTGGAAGCGATCATCAATTCGATGACCAAGGAAGAACGCGCAAATCCAGATATCATCAATCCGGCAAGAAAGCGCAGAATTGCAGCGGGCAGCGGCACCGACGTACCGCGTGTCAACCGTGTGCTCAAGCAGTACAAGCAGATGAAGGAAATGATGAAAATGCTTGGCGGCAAGGGCAAGAACGGCAAGCGCCGCAGAAGAATGCCGTTTAATCCGGCGATGCTTAAAAACATGCCGCCAATGTAAACTAAGGTTTATCAAATTCCGGAAAGATTGCAATATCAATTCCTCCGGAATTGATATATAGAGTATTTGAAAGGTTCAGGAGGTGACAGAAATGGCTGTTAAAATTAGACTTCGCAGAATGGGTGCTAAGAAAGCTCCTTTCTATCGTATCGTTGTAGCTGATTCCCGTTATCCGCGCAACGGCAGATTTATTGAAGAGATCGGTTACTATGATCCGGCACAGACTCCAGCTACCGTTAAGGTTGATGCTGAAAAAGCAAAAAAATGGATGTCCAACGGCGCTCAGCCAACCGACACAGTTCGATCCCTGCTTAAAGCGAACAATATCCTGTAGGAGGTAATCGCAAATGCAGGAACTGATTATTACTATTGTGAAAGGCCTTGTGGACGACAAGGACGCAGTTTCGGTCACCGTGGATGAACCCAAGGAGGACGGCACTGTTGTTTATCACCTCCATGTTGCAGCTGACGACATGGGACGTGTCATCGGCAAACAGGGCAGAATTGCGAAAGCGATTCGTACAATCGTAAGATCCGCTGCCGGTAAGGTTGAACAGAAGGTTGCAGTGGAGATCGACTAACGATTTCTGTATCGGCAGCTTTCATTCTGAAATGGATCATCAAAAGGGCGCAGGGGCAGTTTTGGTCCCGTGCGTCCTTTTTTGTTGGTGTGTTTTGCAATGGCAAGGAGGGAACAGCTGTGGAAAAAATCATACAGAACGGACAAAAGCCCTATTATCGGCCGAATTTGGAACATCTGCTGAACGATCTGGGCGTTGCCGCCGGAGATACACTGGTTCTTCATGCCTCGCTCAAATTCTTTGGCTATCTCATCGGCGGAGCAGCAATGGTGATCGACACAGTGCTCGGTTGTATTGGTCCGCAGGGAACGCTGGTGATGCCGTCTCAGTCGGTGTACAATATGAACCCGAAGTTCTGGCAGTATCCACCGGCTCCGGAGGAATGGCACGACGATATACGGGAAACCATGCTGCCGTATGACCCGCAGCGAACACCGGTGGATGATGCCCTGGGAGCGGTTGTAGCTTACTTTTACCGCTATCCGAATGTGTACCGA
This sequence comes from uncultured Negativibacillus sp., assembly GCF_944388365.1. Lineage (GTDB taxonomy): Bacteria > Bacillota > Clostridia > Oscillospirales > Ruminococcaceae > Negativibacillus. The sequence goes on from NZ_CALXIN010000008.1 coordinate 34,298, forward strand.
AGTGCGCATCCGCTGTATTCCTTCTGTGCGTGCGGCAAGGATGCACAGAAACTTCTGGAAGATCATCCGCTGGATTATGGACTTGGAACGGCGTCGCCGCTGCAAAAGCTGTATGACGCGGATGCAAAGATTTTGATGCTGGGCACCACCTTTGAAACAAACACCTCGCTCCATCTGGCGGAATATTTTGCAAATCGTCCGGACATTGAGGAATCCGCTCCGATGATGGTGGATGGAAAGAAACAATGGGTTTCTTTTAAGAATATCGACCTTGATATTTATGACGACTTTCTGGATGTCCAGAAGGAGTTCTTCAAGGAATATGCTGCGCAGGTGCAGCACCGTCCGCTGCCGAATGGAGAAGCACATTGCTTTCGGATGCGGGATTGTGTGGATTTTGCAAAGGCGTATTATCAGAAAAAAGGTTAATATTTAAGAACGGAAAATAATTCTATTTTTTTATAGATGAAAGGGGAAGCGTATGCGAAAAGAGTACATCGAGGCTGGAAAAATCGTTACAACCCATGGCGTGCGCGGAGAGGTCAAGCTCTATCCGTGGTGCGACGATCCCGAAATGTTTTATGATATTGAAACGGTCTATCTGGATGCCAAAGGCACCAAGCCTGTCAAACTGCTGGGCGTGCGCTTTTCAAAGGATATGCCACTGCTCAAGCTGGAGGGCGTCGAGTCGATCGACGATGCTGCCAAGCTGCGCGACAAGATTGTATATATCCATCGCGACGACATCCCGATGGAGGAAGGCGAGTATCTCATCCAGGACCTGCTGGGCATTCAGGTGGTGGATGCCGACGACGGTCATGTCTATGGAGAGCTGACCCAGGTCAGTCCCACCGGTGCAAACGATGTCTACCATGTCCGTTTTGCCGATGGAAAGGAACGGCTGATTCCAGCCATCCCGCAGGTGGTCATCGAGGTGGACATCGAGGGCGGCGTGATGAAAATTCGCCCGTTGGAAGGATTGTTTGACGATGAGAATTGATATTGCGACCCTCTTTCCTGAGATGTGCGAATCGGTGCTCAACGAGAGCATCATCGGACGCGCCAGACGGGCAGGAAAGCTGGAAATCTACTGCCACAACATCCGCGACTATACGCTGGACAAGCACCGCCGCGTCGATGATACTCCCTATGGCGGCGGAAAAGGGATGCTGATGCAGACCGAACCGATCTATCGCTGCTATCAGGCGGTGTGTGAGATGACCGGAACAAAGCCGCATGTCATCTATATGTCCCCAAAAGGTGCGCCTTTCTGCCAGCAGCGGGCGGTACAACTTCGCGAGCTGGAGCATATTTTTATTCTGTGCGGGCACTATGAAGGAGTGGACCAGCGGGTGCTTGACGAGATTGTCGACGAGGAAATCTCGCTGGGCGATTATGTGCTCACCGGTGGAGAGCTGGGTGCGCTGGTCGTGACCGATGCTGTGGGCAGACTCTGTCCAGGAGTGCTGTCCGAGGAGATCTGCTTTACCGAGGAGAGCCACTACGACGGACTGCTGGAGTATCCGCAGTATACCCGTCCGCCGATCTGGCACGACCGTGAGGTGCCGCCGGTGCTCATCAGCGGCCATCATGCCAACATCCTGAAGTGGCAGCGGGAACAGTCGATTGCCGAAACTGCTAAAAAACGTCCTGACCTTTTGTACAAAGCGATTGAGGAAGGCAAGCTGGACCTGAAGGAGCGGCGCAAAGCGGAAGAACTTTTGGCACAGATGGATAACGACGGCAATATTTGGGAAGAATGACAAAGGAACGCACGATTTTGCTCCATAAAGCATATTCTGTTGATAGAGAAGTAAATGAATGAAAATTTTCGGTGGATGTTTTTAGTTAAAATGTAGAAAAAATGGCGGGTGCTGGCAGGACAGCTTCTGAAAAAAGATGTATATAATGACAGCCATGTTGAAAACTTTATAGTGAATACACACAAAGGAAAAGCCATTTAAAACCTTCCATCTGGAAAAGAAGCAGAAAATCGAAGCTGTATGTAAAAGAATGGCAAAATATGCGTTGACGAACCATTGCTTTGTGATATAATAAATTTGTGTCAAGCGGACGAACCCTAAAACGGGACCGGTCGGGAAACTACGGCAAAGTTTGGGTCGTCTTTGGTTGAGTGAAACATGAAACATCTTAGAATAGGGGAGTAACTGAAATGTTTGTAAAAGAAGTAGTTGTACAGAACCAGGTTGGTCTTCATGCTCGTCCAGCAACATTTTTCATCCAGAAAGCAAATGAATACAAAGCTTCCATCTGGGTTGAAAAAGAGGACCGCAGAGTAAACGCAAAGAGCCTTCTGGGCGTATTGTCCCTGGGTATTGTTGGCGGTACAACCATCCGCATCATCGCTGACGGTGCAGATGAAAAAGAAGCTGTTGAGAGTCTGGTAGAGCTGGTTGAGTCCGGTTTTGCTGAATAATCAGCATCGCTGCCAAAAGCTTCGGCTACGGTTCAGTCGCATAGAAACCCGAAAGGTGTATCGGCCGCTTTGGCTGATGCACCTTTTTTAGTTTTCAGCATCGAAAGGAGAGACGCGGATGGATAATCCCAGACTGGAATATCTGCGGGACAAGGTAAAAAAACTGCCGCTGCAGCCTGGCATCTACATCATGAAGGACAAAAAGGGGAAGATCATCTACATCGGCAAGGCAAAAGCCCTGAAAAACCGCGTCAGCAGTTACTTCCGCAGCGTTGACAAGCATACCCCCAAGGTCTACCGCATGGTGGAGAATGTATGGGACTTTGAATATATCGTCACCGGCAGCGAGTTTGAGGCGCTGGTGCTGGAATGCAGCTTTATCAAACAGTATACCCCGAAATACAACATCCTTTTGAAGGACGATAAAGGTTACCATTATATCCGCATCGGCGGCGGAGACTATGGAAAGATCACCGCCAGCCATCAGCCGCTCAAGGATGGTGCGCGCTATCTGGGACCCTATCTGTCCGGCTATGTGGTCAAGCAGACGGTCGATGAGGTCAACAAGGCGTTTTTGCTGCCCACCTGCAACCGCAATTTTCCGCAGGAGATCGGCAAACAGCGTCCTTGCTTAAATTACCACATCAAGCAGTGCATGGCGCCGTGCAGCGGAAAGATCAGCCCTGAGGAGTATGCCGAGGCGCTGGAGGAGGCGGTCAGCTTCTTGAAGGGCTCCTCGTCGCAGATCCAGAAGGTGCTGACCGAAAAGATGATGCAGGCTGCCGAACAGATGCAGTACGAAAAGGCGGCGCGCTACCGCGACCGCATCCGTGCCATCCAGGGCTTGCAGGAGAACCAGAAGGTGGTGTCTATCCGCTATGAGGAGGAGGACGTCATCGCGCTGGTGCAGTCGTCGGTCAAATGCTGTGCAGTGGTGCTCAAGTTCAGGGATTATAAACTGGTGGACAAGGAGTACTTCATGCTCGATGAGATGAGCGAGTTTTCCGAGGCCGCCATGGCTGCCCGTGAACAAAATACGCAGGAGCTTGCACTGGACAAGGTGCTGCAGGAGCTGCGCGCTCAGTTTGTGCTGCGCTATTACAGCATGAAGGACAGCGTGCCAAAGTCGGTGGTATTGGATGGAGAAATCGGCTGCCGCGACCAGCTTCAGAGCTATCTGTCTGAAAAGGCGGGACGCAGCGTCCAGCTGCTGATTCCGCAGAAGGGTGATCAGATGAAGCTGCTGACCATGGCAAAGGAGAATGCCAGCCAGCAGATCGCCGAACAGACCCGCCGCACCAGCCGCGAAATCTCCGCTCTCGACGAGCTGGCAAGGCTGCTGGGACTGCATCAGGTGCCAAACTATATCGAAGCGTACGATATTTCCAACATTGGCAGCGAGACCATTGTAGCGGGCATGGTGGTGTTCGAGGAAGGACGTCCGCTCAAGGGTGCTTACCGAAAATTCTCGGTGCGCACCGTGCAGGGCAAACCGGACGACTATGCTTCAATGAGGGAGGTCATCACTCGCCGGTTGGAGCGGTATGAGCAGCACAAGTCGGAGGGCGTCGGTTTTGGACGGCTGCCCGACCTGATTCTGCTCGACGGCGGCCGCGGTCATGTGGCGGCAGTCAAGCCGATTGTACAACAGATGGGCTTTGCTATCCCTGTCTTTGGTATGGCAAAGGATGACCGTCACCGCACCCGTACCATCGCCACCGAGGACGGCGAGCTGTCGGTGTCCTCCTTCCGGTCCGCCTTTGATCTGTTGACCAGTATTCAGGACGAGGTCCACCGCTTTTCCATCACCTATTCGCGCGCCAAACACCAGAGCCGCGCCATGGATTCGGTGCTGCGCTCGGTGGAAGGCATCGGCGAAAAGCGGGCAAAAAATCTGTTTCTGCGCTTCCGCACCCTCAAGGCGATGGAGGCAGCCACCGTCGAACAGCTGGAGGAAACACCTGGCATGACCCATCTGACGGCACTCAATCTGTATCGTTATCTGCACGGAAACGAGGAAGGACAGAAAAACGGGGAGAATTTGTAAAAATACTGCAAAAACAGTCCACAGCATTGACAAACAGAGGAAAAATGAACATAATAAGAAGGATAAAAAGCAAAGTAAAAAGAAAGATGATGTCAAAAGAGAAAGGAATTTGATATGAGAGTTACAACCGGCCTTGCACGCGGAAGAAATCTGGAGGCTCCTCAGGGGCTGGACACCAGACCTTCGTCCGATATGACCAAGCAGGCAGTTTTTAATATTATCCAGAATTATGTAGAGGGCGCTGTTTTTCTCGACCTGTTTGCAGGTTCGGGACAGATGGGCATCGAGGCGCTCAGCCGCGGCGCCAAAACCGCTGTTTTTATCGACAATTCTCCCAAGGCCATCGAGGTCATCAAAGCAAACCTCAAACACTGCGGCCTGATGGAGCAGGCAAGGGTTGCCCAGATGGACGCACAGTCCTTTTTACAGGGCAGCGGACAGAAATTTGATATTGTGTTCCTGGATCCGCCGTATCAGAAGCAGATTATCCACCAGCTGTTCGAGCAGGTGGTCGCATGTATGGCTCCAGGCGGTATCATCGTCTGCGAGACCGAGCGCAATGAGGAACTGCCGGAGGGAACCGGAAGCTATACCGAGATCAAGACCTATCTTTACGGCAAAGCAAAGGTGACAGTATACCGTCAATCCAATGAGCAGGAGGACGAATAAGCCGATGGAACTCAAGGAACGAATTGCAGTGGTCCCGGGCAGCTTTGACCCGATCACCAAAGGACACATGGACATCATTCGACGTGCCCAGACACTGTTTGACCGCGTCATCGTGCTGGTGGTGGTCAACGCACAGAAAAATCCATGCTTCTCGCTGGAGGAGCGCGTCGAGCTGATTAAAGCGTCGGTGCAGGGAATCCCAGGCGTCGAGGTGGACAGCTATGATGGATTGCTGGTGGACTACGTCAAACAGGTTGGCGCCGGTGCGATTGTCAAGGGACTGCGCGCGGTATCCGACTTTGAATATGAATTTCAGATGGCGCTGATCAACAAGGAGCTTTATCATCAGGTGGAAACGGTATTTCTGACCACCAGTGCCGAGAACCAGTATCTCAGCTCCAGCGTCGTCAAACAGATTGCTTCCTTTGGGGGAGATATCCATCTGTTTGTACCGGAACAGGTACACGACAGGATTGTGGAACGGTTGAGCAAAATACGCTGAACATCGAGACAAACAACTGCGCAGGAGGAATGGAAAGATGAATATTGATGAGATCTTAAACATGATTGATGATATGCTGGAAGAAGCATGGAGCCTGCCGTTTTCCAGCGGACGCTGTGTGGTCGATGCGCAGAAGGTAAGAGAGTGTATTGAGGACATTCGTCTGAACCTTCCAGGCGAGATCAAACAGGCAAAGATGATTGTGGCGGACCGCAATGATATCATCAAACAGGCAGAACATCAGGCGGAGGCGACCCTGAGAAAGGCGGAGGAGCGCGCAAGAATGCTCATCGCACAGGAGGAGATCGTCAAACAGGCGCAGGAAAAGGCTGCCGACATCATTGCACAGGCGCAGGTGGCTGCCAAGGAAATTCGCCGTGCATCGCACGAATTTTCCGATTCGATTCTTCGTCAGACCGAGGAAAATCTGGCTGCTTCGCTGAAGAATGTGCGCGATACCCGTCAGGCTCTGCGCAATGCGACCGGCAAATCCAAACAGATTCAGATTCCAAAAGAGGACTAATCTGCCAAAATGAAAAGAGAAGCAGCTTTTTCACAGACAATGTGAAAAGGCTGCTTTTTATTGGAAAAAAGAGGGGGAAAGAGAATGAGCGCAGCGGCACTCAAATGGATTGCGCTGGTGCTGATGTTGGTGGATCATATCGGGGAGTTTTTTGGAGGGATAACACCGGTATGGTTTCGGTGGCTCGGCAGACTGTCAGCGCCGTTGTTTCTGTTCTGTCTGGCAAAGGGACTGGAAAAAACAAGGAGCCGTCCGCGCTATCTGCGGCGGCTCTGGATCGGGTCGGCGGTCATGGGATGCAGCAGCTTTGTGTTGTCGCTGCTTTTCCCGATGGCACCGGTGCCGGTCAGCAACAACATTTTTTCCACCATGGCAGTTATCGCCGCGATGGTGTGGATTTTTGAAAGCTATGGGCAGTCCTCAGCGCGCAAAGACAATCTTCCCAAACCGGATATGGCGCTGGGGATTTTTGCAGCGGTGCAGACACTTTCTGGTCTTGCCTGTGCCTTTGCAGAGCAATGGGGAAAATCATGGGTGCGGCTCATCAATGGACTGGTGCCAAACCTTGTTTACTGCGAGGGAAGCATCGAGGTCATCATCCTGGGACTTATCTTTTTCTACCTTGGAAAGAGCCGCAGAAAACTGTGCCTGGGTTATGGAATTTACTGCGCAGCACAGTTTTTGTCCTCGGTGATCATGGCGGTGGAGTATGGCAGGATGAGTTATGTCGTTCTCTATTTTTATCAGTGGATGATGATTGGCTCGCTGCCGCTGATGCTGTGCTACAACGGCCAGCGCGGCAGACAGAACGGACGGGTGTTCTACCTGTTCTATCCGCTGCACATCTGGGCGCTGTATCTGTTATCCAATCTGCTAGCATAGAAAAAACTGCCGGCTCCAAACAGAGCAGACAGTTTTTTGATAAATCCATTTTGGAAGAAGGAATTTGTAATGAATGAAACATCCAATTCACTGTGGGCAATCTATGCGCTGCTGTCGGCTGTGTTTGCAGCACTGACCTCCATCCTTGCCAAGATCGGCATCACCGGCATCGACTCCAACCTTGCTACCGCCATCCGTACCGCTGTGGTGCTGGTCATGGCATGGGGCATCGTCTTTATGACCGGCGTGCAGAAGCAGATTACCAACATCGGAACCCGCTCCTGGGTCTTTCTGGTGCTGTCCGGCCTGGCAACCGGACTTTCGTGGCTGTTTTACTACCGCGCTTTGCAGATGGGAGATGCCAGCCGCGTCGTTCCGATCGACAAGTCCAGTGTCGTCATCAGTATGATTCTGGCGTTTGTGGTGCTCAAAGAACAGGTGACCTGGCAGACGGTGGTCGGCGGCATCCTGATTACCGCAGGAACCTTTGTTTTAATCCTGTAATATTGGTTAAATGAACAAAAAATTTTGGAAAAAACTGTTGTTCACACCTAAGTTGTAAAAAAACTATTGCATTTCCTTTGGATTCCCGTTACTTTATAAGAGTAAAAGCAAATAAAATCAGGGCTTAAATCTCGTCGGTAAAGGGAACATGTTCCACACAAAATTCCCGTCCGTCCAGATAGGACAGGATGCCGGCGTCGGTCTGGAAGGCAAAGCGCAGCTTGTAGGCGTACAGCGCCTGATAGCTGTGACCGCTGCCTTTGTTTTGGGCGTTGGTGCCGTACTTGGTATCGCCGACAAGAGGATGACCGTAGTAGGCCAGATGTGCGCGGATTTGATGGGTGCGTCCGGTCTTGAGGTCGACCTCCAGCAGGCTGAGCTTGCCGTTGGTCTTGAGGGTGCGGTAGCGGGTGATGATGGTTTTTCCGCCTTCCACCGGCTTGGAAAAGACCCTGACCTGATTGTTCTGGCTGTCCTTGCGCAGATAGTCGCGCAGAGTGGCACTTTTAGGCTGCGGGACGCCGTGCACCAGACAGAGGTAGAGTTTGACAAGTTCCCTGTCCTTGACCTTCTGGTTGAGGATGCGCAGTGAGGCTGCATTTTTGGCGGCGATGACGATGCCGCCGGTGTTGCGGTCGATGCGGTTGCACAGGGCAGGCACAAAGCTGTGCTCGTTTTCAGGGTCGTATTCTCCTTTGTTATAGAGGTAGTGCAGGATGCGGTTAATCAGGGTGTCAGGGGTGTTGTCATCGTCCTCGTGGACCACCAGTCCTGGCTTTTTGTCCACCAGCAGGATGTTTTCATCCTCATAGACCACGCTGATGCGGTCGGGCACCTTCAAAAAGGTCAGTTCCTGACGTCCCTCGCCGAAGAATTCGTCGTTGATGTACAGCTCGACCAGATCGCCCTCCTGCAGCCGGTCCTGCGGCTGGCAGCGCTTTTTATTGAGCTTGATGCGCTTGAGCCGGAAGGATTTATACAGCAGTCCCGAGGGAAGGGCAGGCACCGTTTTTTCGACAAATTTGCTGATGCGCTGTCCGGCATCATTGGCGTTGATGATAAAGGATTTCATGGGAAAAAACACCTCTCTGGATGGGGTCGATAGATTTACGATTTATTATAACATAGAAAACAGAATTTGCAATCATTCCCCAGGCGCGATTGTGTGCAGGGGAAGGACGAGAAGGGAAGATCAGCGATAGGAGCCTCACAAGAGAAAAATGTGCATGCCGGACACCGGCAGCGACTGCGTGAACGGTTTGATACGGCGGGAAGCAGCGGATTTGAAGAACATACCATTCTGGAATTGCTGCTGTTTTATGCCATCCCGCAAAAGGACACGAATCCGCTCGCTCATGATCTGATCCAGCGCTTTGGAAGTCTGGAAGGTGTGCTCAACGCCTCCAAGGAAGAACTGATGCAGGTTTCCGGCGTGGGAGAAAACACAGCGACGCTGCTGCGTCTGGTGGAAGGTATCTGGGAGGTTTGTGCCCGCTCCAAAACAAAGGAGAAGGTTGTGCTGGATAGCTCCTCCAAGACAGGAGAGTTTGTGCGGGAACACCTGCACGGACGTCAGCGGGAAACGATGGTGGTTTTGTGTCTGGACAATCAAATGAGGCTGGTGTGCCTGGAGGAACTGGGCAGCGGAATCAGCGACAGCACAACAGCCAGTTTTCGGGAGATTGCTCAGCTGTGCATGCGGCTGAATATCAACAACATGATTCTGGCGCACAACCATCCCAGCGGTTTGGTCTATCCTTCCAAGGAGGATATCGTTGTCACCCGAAAGATGAAGGATCTGCTGAAGGAGATCAATGTCAAGCTCCACGATCACTTTATCGTGACCGAAAATGAATTTTATTCGATGCGCGACCATAAGCTCTTTTGAGCTTTCGGAAATATGCAGATATCTGCAATCAGGCGGCCGATCGCCGCACAAAAGGAGGAGAACGCAGATGAAAAAAATGATGACAATGCTGATGACCGTAGTGATGGTCCTGTCCCTGAGCGTGGCAGCGTTTGCAGCGCCTGCGCAGTACAGTGTCCGTATTGATGATGACCAGCTGCACCTGACCAAAGGGAAGGAAGTGACCGTCTATGATCTGGACGCTTCCAAGATGTCGCTGCTTCCAAACGAGGATGACGGCATCACCCTGCTGTTCTGGACAACCGACAAGGGAAGAACCGAGGTTTCTCTGGGCAAACAGCAGAAGCTGAGTGTTGCAGGAAAGCTCGATGAGCTGAACATCAACAAATCGCTGGACAAAGACTGCGAGATCACCATTGCAAAAGATGCAAAGATCAAGCAGCTGTTCTCGTCGTCCGATGCTTCCATTGAGGTGGACGGTGAGATCACCAAGGCATATCTGGTTTCCAAGGCAGTCCACTTTACTGTAAATGACGATGGCGAGGTGGACATGGTCTATGCCAACAATAAAAACAGTGTCCGCGGACTGCTGCCTCACCATATCGCACAGTATGTGGACAATATGGCGGTGGAGTCGGTAGCGACTACCAGCACTGACAATTCCAGCAACGCAAAATATGACCTGGGCATCTCCAACATCGTTGACCGCGGAGACCGCGTCAGCTTCTACTGCAGCGTTTCCGGTGCAACCGTCCGTCTCAACGGCAAAAAGATCGGTACCACAGTGCGTGGAACCAACACCTTTGACGTGGATTCCTACCGCTTCTGGGACGACAAACTGACCATCGAAAAGGATGGCTACTGGAGCGAGAATATCTATCTGGATCATTTTTACTATGATGGTTACTACTACTATGTGGATGGAGTCCGTTATCGCAGAGTCTATTAAGCCAGTCGGTCTGACAGGACAAAAAGGCGCCCATCCAAACGACAGGGAGGATCTTCGATGAAACAAAACGCGGATACCGAACATCTGCATCACAGACTCAGGAAGATCGCCGGTCAGGTGCAGGCCATCGACCGCATGGTGGAGGAGGATGTTCCGTGTGAGGATGTGCTGCTGCAGATCAACGCCGCCAAAGCCGCTCTGCACAAGGTAGGACAGCTCCTGCTGGAGGAGCACCTTGCGCGCTGTGTGCGCGATGCAGTTCCAGACGGTGACGCCGACAAAACCATCGAGCGTTTTATCAAAGCGGTGGAGCGGTTCGGCAATATGTGACAGATCAATTTAAAACGGCGCCCTGTCCTGACAGGGCGCCGTTTTTGCTTGAAACAGGAAGCATAAAGTGATCTGTGCTGTCCAGACTTTGGAAGAAGAAATGCGGTGTTTCTGCAAAAAATGCAAAAAATGGAGAAAAATCGGGAAAGATTGCAGAATTTCTGCCGAATTTTCACAAGCGATTCAAAGCAAATTGACATTTAAATTGCGTAGTGCTAAAATCATAATCGAATATTCGATCATTAACATCATTACCGGTCCATGTGGACGAAAGAAGGGGGAGACAGGATGCAGGAGGAAAGAAAGTTTGAGCTGGTGTCGGACTATCAGCCGACCGGAGACCAGCCGCAGGCCATCGCAAAACTTGCACAGGGAGTGCTCGACGGCGATCGGGAACAGACGCTGCTGGGCGTTACCGGTTCGGGCAAGACCTTCACCATGGCAAACATCATCAAGGAGGTCAACCGTCCGACGCTGGTGCTGGCGCACAACAAGACGTTGGCAGCGCAGCTGTGTTCGGAGTTCAAGGCGTTTTTCCCGAACAATGCGGTGGAATACTTTGTCAGCTACTACGACTACTATCAGCCGGAGGCATACATCGCCAACACCGATACCTATATTGAGAAGGACAGCGCCATCAACGATGAGATCGAAAAGCTGCGGCACTCGGCGACCTCGGCACTGTCCGAGCGGCGCGATGTCATCATCGTGGCCAGTGTATCCTGTATCTATTCGCTGGGCGACCCAATCGACTACCGCAACATGGTTATCTCGCTGCGCACCGGTATGCAGAAGGAGCGCGACGAGCTGACCAAAAAGCTGGTGGAATTGCAGTACGAGCGCAACGACATCAACTTTATCCGCAACAAGTTCCGTGTCCGCGGCGATGTGGTGGAAATCTTCCCTTCCTATGGAAGTGAAACGGCAATCCGTGTCGAATTCTTCGGCGACGAGATCGACCGCATCTCCGAAATCAACGTGGTCACCGGCGAGGTCAAAAATGTGGTATCCCATGTGGCGATCTATCCGGCATCCCACTACATCGTGCCAAGGGATAAGATGCAGAAGGCATTGGAGGAAATCCGCGACGAGATGGAGGAACGGGTGGCCTACTTTAAAGCGCACGACAAACTGATCGAAGCACAGCGCATCATGGAGCGCACTAACTACGACATGGAGATGCTCACCGAGATTGGCTTCTGCAAGGGCATCGAAAACTATTCCCGCGTGCTGTCCGGTCGTGCGCCAGGCAGCTGTCCTTATACGCTGCTCGACTATTTCCCGGAGGATTTTCTGCTGTTTGTCGATGAGTCGCACGTCACTCTGCCGCAGGTGCGCGGAATGCACGCCGGCGACCAGGCGCGCAAAAAGAGCCTGGTTGACTTTGGTTTCCGTCTGCCGTCCGCCTTTGACAACCGTCCGCTGACCTTCGATGAGTTTTACGGCAAACTCAATCAGGTCATCTTTGTCAGTGCGACACCAGGCGCCTTTGAACGGGAGAAGAGCAAGCGCATCGTCGAGCAGGTCATCCGTCCGACCGGACTGCTCGACCCTGAGATCGAGGTGCGTCCGGTCAACGGACAGATCGACGATCTGCTCTCCGAGATCAACGCCCGCACCGAAAAGGGCGAGCGTGTGCTGGTTACCACCCTGACCAAAAAGATGGCGGAGGATTTGACCGGTTACTTTGAAAATATGGGCGTGAAGGTGCGGTACATGCACCACGACATCGACACCATCGAGCGTATGGAAATCATCCGTGACCTGCGTCTGGGTGAGTTTGACGTGCTGGTCGGCATTAACCTTTTGCGTGAAGGTCTGGACATCCCAGAGGTGTCGCTGGTGGCGATCCTCGACGCGGACAAGGAAGGTTTCCTGCGAAGTGAAACTTCGCTGATTCAGACCATCGGACGTGCTGCACGAAATGCAAACGGCAAGGTCATCATGTATGCCGACGAGGTTACCGACTCAATGGAGCGCGCCATCAGCGAAACACTGCGCCGCCGCGAGGTGCAGATCAAATACAACGAAGAACACGGCATCGTACCAAAGACCATCAAGAAGGATGTGCGCGAGATTCTGGAGATTTCCACCCGCGAACATACCGACAAACTGGGCAAGGGCAAAAAGCGCATGACCCAGACCGAGCTGCGGGTGACCATCGAGAAGCTGACCGCTGAGATGAAGAACGCCGCCCAGATTCTGGAATTTGAGCACGCGGCTTACCTGCGCGATAAGATCAAAAAGCTCAAGGAGCAGTACAGTGCAAATCCAAACCTGAAGATCATGAAGGACGCTGACGAAAAGAACAAGAGCCGCAAAAAGAAAATGTAGGCTTTTGGAAGAGGAAAAGAGGTGGAGAGATGGCTCCCTTTGATATCGAAACTTACTTGCAGAAAATTAGCGAAGAACTTCGCCGTACCTTTGGTCAAAAGCTGCTGTACATCGGTTTACAGGGCAGCTTTGGACGAGGTGAGGCGACCGACCAGAGCGACATTGATATCGTGGTGATCTTGGAAGAGCTGACACTGGATGCGATGGAACAATACCGTCAGATTTTGCATAGAGTGGGAAATTGGGAAAGAAGCTGCGGCTTTATCTGCGGACGCAGAGAGATGCAGCACTGGAACCGATTTGAGATTTGTCAGTTGGTACAGGAAACCACAGATTATGTCGGCAGGCTGACAGACTTTGTACCGGATTACACGAAACAGGATGTGCAGGATTATATTCGAATGGGCGTGGGAAATCTCTACCATGAATTATGTCATCGCTATCTGCACGGCTCCCGTGAGGAGTTGGAACAGGCCCTGCCATTTTTATATAAAGCGTCGTTTTATCTTTTGCAGAACCACTGTTGGCTGCGGACGGGAGCTTATATTTTAAACCGTCAGGAATTGCTGGATCAGCTGACCGGTCTCGACCGTGAGGTGCTTTGGACAGGGATGCAGCTGCGGCAGGGCAAAAAACTGGATACAGAAAAAATCTATCAGACGCTGTTTGACTGGTGTCAGCAGCTGTTTGGGGAAGAAGATTCATATTCAATGATAGAGGACAAATAGAACAGAGGAGGACAGAATGAACGATAAAATTGTGATTCACGGTGCAAGGGAGCACAACCTGAAAAACATCGACCTGGAGATTCCGAGGGACAAACTGATTGTCCTGACCGGACTGTCCGGCTCGGGCAAATCCTCCCTTGCCTTCGATACCATCTATGCCGACGGTCAGCGCCGCTATATGGAAAGCCTTTCCTCCTATGCGCGCCAGTTTTTGGGAATGATGGAAAAACCGGATGTCGACGAGATCACCGGCCTGTCGCCGGCCATCTCGATCGACCAGAAAACCACCTCCAAAAACCCGCGTTCCACCGTCGGCACCGTCACCGAAATCTATGACTATCTGCGTCTGCTGTACGCCCGCATCGGTATTCCGCACTGTCCGATCTGCGGACGGGAGATCCGTCAGCAGACGGTTGACCAGATGGTCGATAAGGTGCTGGAGCTGCCGGAGCGCACCAAAATTCAGATTCTGGCGCCGATTGTCCGCGGCAAAAAGGGAATGCACCAGAAGGAGTTTGAACGCGCCAAAAAATCGGGCTATGTGCGTGTTCGGGTGGATGGCAGCCTGTATGAGCTGAGCGAGGAAATCAAGCTGGACAAAAACAAAAAGCACAACATCGAGATTGTGGTCGACCGTCTGGTGGTTCGTCCGGATATGCAGTCGCGTCTGACCGACTCGCTGGAAACTGCCATCGGTCTGACCGGTGGGCTGGTCATCGTCGATGTCATCGACGGCGAGGAGATGATGTTCTCGCAAAACTATGCCTGTCCGGAGCACAACATCAGCATCGAGGAGTTAAATCCACGCATGTTCTCGTTTAACAATCCGTTCGGCGCCTGTGAAAAATGTACCGGTCTGGGCACCTTCATGAGCATCGACCCTGATCTGGTGATACCGGACAAGTCGAAGTCGATTCGGGAGGGCGCCATCCGCGCCAGCGGCTGGTACTATGCCGATGGCAGCATGTCCCAGCGCTATTATCAGGGCCTTGCAGAACACTACCACTTCTCGCTGGACACACCGGTCAAGGACCTGCCCAAGGAGGTCGTCGATATCCTGCTGTACGGCACCAAAGGGGAGAAGATTCAGCTCAAGTACGACACCGAGGACGTCAAGTCCACCTACAACACCGATTTTGAAGGAGTCGTCAACAATCTGGAGCGGCGCTTCCGCGAAACCTCCTCCAACTGGATGCGCGAGGAGATTGCCACCTGGATGAGCTCGGTCGATTGTCCGCAGTGCCACGGCGACCGTCTGAAAAAGGAGAGTTTGTCGGTGCTGGTGGGCGGCATGAACATCAGCCAGCTCTGCCGACTGTCGGTGACAGCGATGCTCGAATTTTTTGACAACCTCCAGCTGACCGAGAAGGAGGAGCAGATCGCCCATCAGGTCATCAAGGAGATCCGCTCCCGTCTGGAATTTCTGCGCAACGTAGGATTAGAATACCTCACCCTCTCCCGTGCATCGGCAACGCTGTCGGGCGGTGAGAGCCAGCGCATCCGTCTGGCGACCCAGATCGGTTCCTCGCTGATGGGCGTGCTGTATATCCTCGATGAGCCGAGCATCGGTCT
>NZ_CALXIN010000009.1 GCF_944388365.1 uncultured Negativibacillus sp.
AGCTCGAGCAAAAACTTTATTTTTTCTGATTCGGGTAGTTAGCTTAGCGCCGAAGGCGAACAGTGTCCAGCTTCAAGCTGGTTTGAAAAAAGCTCGAGCAAAAACTTTATTTTTTCTGATTCGGGTAGTTAGCTTAGCGCCGAAGGCGAACAGTGTCCAGCTTCAAGTCGGTTTGAAAAAAGCTCGAGCAAAAACTTTATTTTTCTTATTCGAGCAGCAAGTTTACCGCCAGCACACTGGCACAAAAACCCATCAAATCCGCACACAAAGAAGCCGGTGCAGCGTACCGGCTTTTTTTGATGCCTGCCGCGGAACAATACAGCGCAATGGTATAGAAGGTCGTTTCGGTCGAGCCCATCATTACACTGGCAATCCGCCCGATCAGGCTATCGGGACCATATTGGGACAGAATATCCTCAAACACCACCAGCGCTCCACTGCCCGAAAGCGGACGCAGTAGGGTCAGCGGCAGAATCGGAGCAGGGAAGCCCAGCAGAGCGGCAGGTTTGGACAGTGCCTTGCACAGCAGTTCCAGTGCACCGGACGAACGGAAACAGGTGATGGCAAGTGTCAGCAGCATCAGCGCCGGCAGCATCTCCAGAACAATCTTCAGTCCATCCTTGACGCCTTTGGAAAAGGAGGAGAGAAGATCGACCCGCTGAACTCCTGCCCAGAGAAAGACACCGCAGATGACCAGCGGCACACTTAAGGAAGAAAGAAAGCTCATGACATCGCCCTCCTTTTTGCGGGATGACCGAAAGATCGTTGCAGCGGTGAGCAAAGATGGCGCATCGTTTTGGCGGCAAGGACACCGGTGCAGACCGAAAGCACCGATGCCATCCAGACGGCAGGCAGAATTTCCATCGGAGCCGCCGACCCAGCCTGCAATCGCAACATCGCGGCTGTGGTGGGAATCAGCTGCAAAGAAGCGGTATTGAGCAAAATTAACAGGATGCTGTTGTCGGTGGCAATGCTGGGAGAACGGCTCATTTTCTGAAATTCCTGCACAGCACAGATACCGGCAGGAGCGGCAGCGGCGCCCAATCCCAGCAGATTGGCAGCCAGATTCAGGCAGACTGCCTGCGCTGCCTTGGACTCCTTTTTGATGCTGGGAAACAGCAGCCTCAGCAGCGGCGAAAACAGTTTGGACAAGCCTTTCAGCAGCCCGCTGTCCTGAGCGACCTGCATGACGCCGCTCCACAGGCAGATGCTGCATCCGATGGTAATATTTAACTCCACCGCCTTTTGCGGCGAAGCCAGCAGCTGGGTGCAGACATTGTCGATTTGTCCATTACACAGTGCGGTGACCAGAGAAAACAGAAGAATCAATAAAATCAGATAACCGATCAAGAAAGCTGCCTCCTTTTGCTAATTTCTGACATTGCTCGACAGGTGGTCATTAAAAATTTACTTTTTTTACCAATTTTTTCCAATTATTGGGAATTAACTGAATTGACACGGAAATATAAATCGGGTATATTTATCAAGAAAAGGCGAAACCTGTAAAAGGAAAGGGAGTGTTTTTCGATGAAATCGACAGGAATTGTCAGAAAAGTAGATGAGCTGGGAAGAATCGTGCTTCCAGTGGAACTGAGAAGAGTGATGGACATTCAGATCAAGGATTCGCTAGAGATTATGACCGAGGACGACAAAATCATTTTGAAAAAGTATGAACCAAGCTGTGTGTTTTGTTTGGGTAAGGAGGATTTAACCGATTTTAAAGGTCGATGTGTTTGCAAGAAATGTCTGCAGGAACTGCTGAGTAAATAAAAAAATTTACCTTTTTATGGTATGAGGGAACTTGATTGTATAGAACGGGGAACGGTTGCTCACAATAGTCATGTCCTTAAAAATGATAAGGAGATGTTGTGATGATTGATAAACTTGTACTTGCATTAGTGGTTATTGGCGCGCTCAACTGGGGCAGCATCGGTATCTTCCAGTATGACCTGGTCGCTGCACTGTTTGGCGGACAGGCTGCAATTATCAGCCGTATTGTCTACACGCTGGTTGCGCTGGCTGGTGTCTGGGCGATTTCCTTTTTCTTCCGCGACACCGAGGTACACCACGAAACAGCCAAAGAAAGACGAATATAAGAGGACAAAAATAAAAAGCCATGCCGGCGGTAAGATTTCTCACCGCCGGCATGGCTTTTTGGGGGTATTTCTAAAACAGAAATGCAAAGTTATTGAACAAGAATCCAATCAGCATGATGCCGACGGTGACAATCGAGAAGAACACCGCCAGCAGTTTTGGCTTGACGGCTTTTCTCAGCATAATCATCGAAGGCAGAGAAAGCGCAGTGACTGCCATCATGAAGGAAAGGATGGTTCCAAGACCGGCGCCCTTTGCAAACAAGCTTTCCGCAACAGGGATGGTTCCGAAGATGTCCGCATACATCGGCACACCGACCAGCGTTGCCAGTGGTACCGAATACCACTTGTCGCCGCCCAGTACCGCTTCCACGAAGGACTGTGGGATAAAGTTGTGGATGACAGCGCCGACACCAACACCGATAAAGATGTAAGGAGCCACCTTTTTGATGGTAGCAAGCACCTGATTCTTGGCATAATTCAGACGGTCGGCGATGCTCAGTTCAGGGGAGTTGATGTCCACCCGTCCGGCGTTGCGGATAAATTCTTCCACCTCATTTTCCAGATGAAGCCGTTCGATGAGCGAGCCGCCCAGTACTGCCAGCACCAATCCGACGATGACGTAGGCAATCGCAATCTTTCCGCCAAAGATGCTGGTCAGCAGCACCAGTGATCCCAGATCGACCAGCGGAGAGGAAATCAGGAAGGAAAAGGTAACTCCCAGCGGCAGTCCCGCACTGGTAAAGCCGATGAACAGTGGAATGGAGGAACAGGAACAAAAGGGAGTGACAGTACCCAGCAGCGCTGCCAGCGTATTTGCGCCGATGCCATGGAAACGTCCAAGGATTTTTTTGGTGCGTTCCGGCGGGAAAAAGCTCTGGATATAGGAGATCACGAAGATCAGTACCGACAGCAGAACAAAGATTTTAATAGTATCATAGAGAAAAAACTGGACAGCTCCGCCGATACGGGAACTGATATCCAGACCTACCGATGACAACAGGCTGCCAATCAGCGCATTGAGCCACTTCATGCCTAAAATCTGGTCCTGAAAGAAAAACCATGCAGTTTGAATCATGTCCATAACAGACACCTCACTTGATTACAGATTGATATTTTTCAATATATTGTTCAAAGGAATCGGTCGCCGCAGCGACCGATTTTCTTCTTATTTTTGCAGAAGCTTAACAATTTTATCGGTGGAAACGACCTGACCGCTGACGATCAGTTTGCCGTCCTTCATCAGCGAAGGAGAGGTCATAACACCGAGCTTGACAATCTCCATCAGATCCTCAATCTTTTCGATTTCGGCTTCGATGCCCAGTTTTGCAACAGCTTCTTTGGTATTGGCATACAGCTGGTCACATTTATCGCAGCCGGTACCGATCACTTTCAGATTCATCATCGCAGTTTCCTCCTTAGTTTTTCAGCTGCATTGGCAGACCGACCTTTTCTTCCCAAGCCGCTGCAATCTTGCGGATGACTGCCGGACCAATCTTGGAGATAAAGACCATCTGCGATTTTTCCTGCGGCTCGCTGGGTTTGACGTCAATGCGGCTGCCCACCAGGTCGATCTGGTTCCAGCCGCTGCCGGTGAGATGGAAAAATCCTTTGGCGCGGTAGAGGTCTGCTTCGATTTCCTGCAGAAAGGCTTCCAGCTTGCTCAGTTCCACTTCACCTTCAAAGTTGAGGGAAAGTGTCTTTGGCTTGGTTTCTTCGGAGTTGGTGGTGTCCTCGTTCTCTGCCCAGCGGTACTGCATCAGATCTTCGTTTAAGAAGGAGAGGTCCAGATTGCCGTTGGAGCTGGTATCAATGCGGCAGACAGGATTGATTTCACGGATTTTTTCTTTCAGCTCAATGATGCGCTGTCCATCCACCAGATCAACCTTGGTCAGCACAGCCAGATGACAGTGTTTGAGCTGACGGTAAACGGTTTCCAGATCGCCCAGCTGATCGAAGAAGTTGACAGCATCCACCAGACAGATGGCACCTTTG
The DNA here is from genome assembly GCF_944388365.1 of uncultured Negativibacillus sp. GTDB lineage: Bacteria > Bacillota > Clostridia > Oscillospirales > Ruminococcaceae > Negativibacillus. The sequence goes on from NZ_CALXIN010000009.1 coordinate 4,089, forward strand.
AAGTCGTACTGGTCGCCGCACAGAGCAGAGGCAGCATTGAGAATTTCCTCGACGTTGGACGGGTCGCCCAGACCGGAGCTTTCGACAAACAGATAATCAAATTTTTGTGCAGCCATGTCAGCCAGCGCCTGTACAAAGGAAAGTTTCAGGCAGGAGCAGAAGATGGAGCCGCGGGTGATCTCGACCATCTGAATATCATCGCTGTCGTGCAGGATGGTGCCATCGACGCTGAGCTTGCCAAATTCGTTCTGGATGATTCCTACCCGTTTGCCCTTGAGGCTTTCAATCAGCTTTAACAGAATGGTGGTTTTGCCGGAGCCTAAAAATCCGGTCAGAACATACAGTTGGGTTTTGTTTTCCATAGTATCTTCACCTCGTTTGATGTTTGCGGAACAGGAACAGTCGGAGTGGCAGCTTCCTTCCACGCTCAATGTATTTAGCAGCTGGTGTGCAGTTTCCAGCCCTTCTTTACAGATGGAATAGTGGGTCCATTTGCCTTCCTTGCGGCCGGTCACGATGCCGGAATCACACAGAATCTTCATGTGATGGGACAGCGTTGGCTGGCTGATTTCCAGTTTGTTGAGCAGCACACAGGCACACTTTTCGCCGCCCTGTAAGATCTCGAGGATTTTCCAGCGGTTTTCGTCACAGAAGGCTTTGAAAAGGGTGACCTTTTGCGAATAATCCAAAGACAAACCATCACCTCATTCATATAGATGTTTTTCAATGTATAGTATAGTCATCAGATAGATAAATGTCAATATATAAAATAAAAAAAGCAGGACTATTTTTTAAAATAGTCCTGCTTTGCGCTTAGTCTCGGCGCCGGAGCATATTTTTGAGTCGATACATATTGGCGGCGCGGCGGCGAAGTGTTTTTTCTTCGTCGATGATGACGGTGCCATCGTCCTGAATGACCAGCCAGCTGCCCTCCACAGCATTCGCTGGAACCTGCTCGCGCCGCAGGGCATCCAGCTTGCCTTCCGGTGTCTGGCAGACGACATATCCCTCTTCAAAGCGGTCGATAATCAGCTCTTTCATCAATCCATTCCTCCGTTTCGATTACGGCTTTTCGGTGCGGACAGAAATCTCTTCTCCATCGCTGGTGAAGGTGATGCTTCCGTCCACATCGGTACGATAATATTCGACTCCCATTTCCTCCAGCTTTTCGACCGTTTCCTCGTGCGGATGACCATAGCTGTTGCCTTTGCCGCAGGAGATGGAGGCATATTCAGGGGAGACAGCCTCCATGTAAGCCTTCGAAGAGGAGGTGGAGCTGCCGTGGTGTCCCATGGTCATCATGTCACAGTCGAGGTTGGCGCCGCTTTCCAGCAGCAATTCCTCCATCGGGGTTTCCTGATCGCCGTTAAACAGGAAGGAAGTGTCGCCGAAATCCAGACGGCAGACGACAGAGGTGTTGTTCAGGTCGTCGATATCCTCGGTGACAGGACCGAGGATGGTAACCACAGCACCGCAGCCAAGGTCGATGGTCTGACCTGGGGTGACGGTGGAGAGAGGGATGTCCTGTTCTTCGATGACATCCAGCACATCCTCAAAGGTTTTGGTGGTAGGAACGAGGCTGTCGGGAATATAGCCGAAGAAAACCTCGCCGACCGAGATGCCCTCCATCACGGTATCCAATCCGCCGATGTGGTCGGAGTGCGGATGAGTGCCCAGTGCGTAGTCGATGTGGTCCAGTCCCAGACCGTCGATGAAGTCGAGGACCTCGTCGCCCATGTTGTTTTCACCGGCGTCGATCAGCATGGATTTTTCCTCGGTGGTGATGAGGATGCTCTCGCCCTGCCCGACGTCGATGATGTACACCTTTGCCTCGCCCGAGGCAGGCAGAGTGGGCGCCGGTGAGGTAGGTCCGCCGTAAAGCACCGTGTCAATGGCGTTCATGCAGGTGGTGAGGAAGGAAGTATCAATGCCGACCAGATCTCCTGCAAAGGTGATGACACTTAAAATGACGGCGATGACGACAAAGGCGGAGATGACCCATTTGGGAAGGGTTTGTTTTTTGCGTTTGCGATTTGCCATAAGAAAAAGTTCCTCCGTGTCAGATTAACGTTTCTTTCCGCGAGGACGGGAAGAACGGGTATCGTTGGTCAGAACGCCGCCGCGCTCGACGACCGGTGTTCTGCGGGAAGGTTTGCCGCGGGAAGCAGAGCGGGTGTTTTTGGATGGGCGCTCCGATGTGCGTGCTGCCGGCTTGCGTCCATGGGTGCGGATATATTCGGCATCCGGTGTGACCAGGCAGTTTGGCCCGTTGCCAATCAGATCCTCACGGTGTGCGCGGATGAGCGCCTCGATGACGCCGCGGCGATTTTCCGGCTTATAATATTGCAGCAGGGTGCGCTGGTAATATTTTTCCTCTGCGCTCTTGGGAACATACACCGGTTCCATCGTCTGTGGGTCCAGACCGGTATAGAACATACAGGTGGAGTTGGTGCCAGGGGTAGGATAGAAGTCCTGCACCTGTTCCGGACGCATGTGATGCTTTTTGAGGTAGAGCGCCAGCTCGACCGCATCGGCGATGGTACAGCCAGGATGGGAGGACATCAGATAAGGAACCAGATACTGTTCCTTGCCCGCCTTTTTGGTCTCCTCATAGAATTTTTTGCAGAAGCGGTCGAAGTCCTGAATGTGCGGCTTGCCCATCTTGTCCAGAACGTGGTTGACACAGTGCTCCGGCGCCACCTTGAGCTGGCCGCTGATGTGATACTTCACCAGCTCCTGCATAAAGGTCGGGTTCGGGTCGGCAATCAGGTAGTCGTAGCGGATACCCGAACGGATGAATACCTTTTTGACTCCCTTGATGCGGCGCAGTTTGCGCAGCAGCTCGACATATTCCATGTGGTCGATGTCCATCTGTGGACAGGGTTTGGGTGCCAGACATTTGCGATTCTGACACAGGCCATATTTCAGCTGCTTTTTGCAGGAAGGGTAGCGGAAGTTGGCGGTCGGACCACCGACATCGTGGATGTATCCTTTAAAGCGTGGATTGCGGGTCATTTCCTCAGCTTCTGCGATAATGGATTCTTCGCTGCGGGAAACGATCTGCCGTCCCTGATGGAAGGTGATGGAGCAGAAGTTGCAGTTGCCAAAGCAGCCGCGGTTCTGCATGATAGAGAATTCGACCTCCTCGATCGCATCGACACCGCCCAGCTTTTCATAGGATGGGTGATAGGTGCGGGTGAAAGGAAGCTTGAACACCTCGTCCAATTCCTCACGGGTGAGGGTTGGCATCGGTGGATTCTGCACCAGATATTCGGTGTCGGTCTGTTTCTGGACGATGATTTTGCCATAGACAGCGTCCTGCCACTCGTTCTGAATCTGATGTGCCTTGGCATAGCTCTCCTTGTTTTCGCTCACCTTGCGGAAGGAAGCGCAGGAAACGCTCTCCTGCGGGATTTCCTCCTGGGTGCAAAGATAGCAGGTGCCACGGATGTCGCGGATGGAATGAATATCCTTGCCGCTGGAAAGCTGTTCGGTCAGCTGCTGGATGACCTTTTCACCCATGCCATACAGCAGCATATCTGCCTGTGCATCCACCAAAATGGACGGACGCGCGGCGTCATCCCAGTAGTCGTAATGGGCAAAGCGGCGCAGCGAAGCCTCCAGACCGCCGATGACGATGGTGGAATCAGGGTACAGCTCACGCAGTTTGCGGGAATAGACGATGGTGGCGCGGTCAGGACGTCTGCCGGCCTTGCCGCCAGGGGTATAGGCGTCGTCGCTGCGCTTGCGTTTGGCAGCGGTGTAATGGGCGACCATCGAGTCGATGTTGCCGCCGGTGACCAGGAAGGCATATTTAGGCTGACCAAATTCCTGATAGTCGCGGTCGGACACCGGCTGAGAGATGATGCCGATGGAATAGCCCAGCGATTCGATGACGCGGGAGATGATGGCGGCACCGAAGCTGGGGTGATCGACATAGGCGTCGCCGATGATATAGACAAAGTCCAGCTGGTCCCATCCGCGCTGGAGGGCTTCAGCTTTGGTGATCGGAAGAAATTGGGTGTTCATGGTATACTCCTTTGAGAACAGACAGCATTTATACTTTCCGTTTGATTATAGCACAGCAGCGGCGTTCAGGTAAAGTTTGCAGCGCATAAAAAAACCGGATGCAGATTGCTCTGCATCCGGTAAACTGCAAACAGCAGCGAAAAAGAACTTACTTGAGTTCGATTTCTGCGCCAGCTTCTTCCAGTTTTGCTTTGATTTCTTCAGCTTCAGCTTTGGAAGCGCCCTCTTTGATTGGTTTTGGACACTCGTCAACCAGAGCTTTTGCTTCTTTCAGGCCGAGACCAGTGATTTCTTTAACAACTTTGATAACGCCCATTTTGCTAGCGCCAGCGTTTTTGAGGATAACGTCAAACTCAGTTTTCTCCTCAGCAGCAGCAGCTGCTGGAGCAGCTGCAACAGCAACAGGAGCTGCAGCAGATACGCCAAATTCTTCTTCCAGTGCTTTTACGAGCTCAGCAAGCTCAAGAACAGTCAGTTCTTTAACATTTTCAACAAATGCTAAAACTTTCTCAGAAGCCATAATAGTACCTCCATAATTTTGAAAATAAATTGGTAGTGATGAGACCTCAACGTTTGTCAGGCCTCACAGGCAACGGACAGATTGTCCGTATCAAATGGATTATTCAGCAGCAGGAGCCTCTTCAGCGGCAGCTGGAGCACCAGCCTCTTCCTCTTTCTTCTCACCGATTGCTTTAATAGCAACAGCAAGGCCTCTGAGGTTGCCAGTAAGAACGCTGAGCAACATAGATACAAGACCTTCTTTGTTCGGCAGTTTAGCGAGAGTCTCGATTTCTGCTTTGTCCATTGGCTTGCCATCTGCAAAACCAGCTTTTACAGCGTAAGAAGTGTTTTTGTTATCTTCGATGTATTTGCAGATGATCTTTGCAGCGACGATTGGGTCCTCGTGAGAGATTGCGATCGCAGTGGTGTTTTCCAGAACGTTGGAAATCTCCTCATATGCGGTATCTTTCAGAGCCAGACGGAGCATGGTGTTTTTAACAACACGGTACTCTACGCCAGCCTCACGCAGCTCTTTACGAAGTTTGGTATCGTCAGCAACGTTGATGCCCTTGTAGTCAACCAGGACACCTGCAACAGCGGTGGAGAGCTTGTCTTTCAGCTCAGCAACGTACTGCTGCTTTTCGAGTAAAACCTTTTCGTTTGGCAAATCAGTTCACCTCCTGAAAGTTGTTTGCCGCAGACACAATGTCTGTGGCGCGGATTCGATGCAAAGCCGCCCTGGGAAAATTCCCAGAAAACCCGAAAACTTAAAAAAGCCCTTTTCTCTCGATGGAGACCACCGAGGCGAAAAGAGCAGATGAAAAGTCATAAAAATATGCTTTATCATCGTTTCCTCGGCAGGCTAACTTTAAGCAATGCTTGTTGCATTTGCACCTGCTGTCTATGGAATCATGACAGCTTTTTTATTATAGCCAAGGAAAATGGGATTGTCAAGCCAAAAAACTGCTTTTTTTGGCCATCATCAAAACTTTATGGATTCTGCATAACCGAATGCAGAATCCACAGGCTTTTTGGCAGCAAAAAAGCGGTGATCCAATCAGGCTTTGGAATAAAGTCCCTTGGTTTTCCATTTTCCGCTGTTCCAGCGCAGCTGCATCAACACGCCGCGCAGACATTCGTCCGCAGCAAAGGCAATCCAAATGCCTGGCAGTCCCAGTCCCAGCGGAACCGCCAGCAAGTAAGCGCCAAGTGTGGAGACAATCCACATGGAGAAGATAGCGACCACCGAAGGAAAGATGGTGTCACCTGCACCGCGCAGTCCGTTGATGACAACAATATTGAAGGTGCGTCCCAGCTCCACGAACAGGTCGATGAAGAACAGCGAGGCACCGAGGCTGACGATGACAGGGTCCTGGGTAAAAATCCGCATCAGTGGTTCGCGGACAAACAGTGCAGCGATGCTGATGCTCATGGCGATGACCAGCGACACCTTCAGCGAGTGCATGCAGACCCGATTAGCGGAATCGGTGTCCCGATTGCCGATGTGGTAGCCGACCAGAATCTGTGCGGCCTGCGCAATCGAGTTGGAGAATACATAAAAGAAGATAACAATGTTGGAAAAGTAGGTTTTGGCAATAAAGTCGTTGTCGGTGAGAAAATGGAAGATGATCGAGGTGACCACCAGCTGCGCAATATTATAGTTGATTGTTTCAAAGGCGGATGGAATGCCCACCAGCAACAGCTTGCGGCTTTCCTCGTGTGGAAAGGGTTTGAGCAGCCGGAAGATGGAGAGGTCTTCCACGCTGTGAAACAGAATCCAGCACAGAATACAGATGCCGGCAATGCGGGCAAGTGTGGTCGCGATGGCGACGCCGCGGACACCCAGCGAAGGAAAACCAAACAGTCCCAGCACAAAGACGGTATCCAGCACGGCATTGAGAATGTTCATGATGGCGGTGACGTACATCGACGTTTTGGTATAACCGTGGCTGCGCAGAATGGCAGTGACCGAATTGAGGATGGCCTGTGTGAAGATAAAACCGCCGACAATCAGCAGATATTCTGAGCCATTTTCCAGAATCTGTCCCTGTGCACCCAGAAAGGCCAGCAGCGGATGATGAAACAGTGCGATCAGTCCCGAGATCACCAGACCGATGATGGTGCTAAACAGCATGGAAAGTGCCGCGATCATCGAAGCAGTTTCCTGCTTGTCGGCGCCAAGGCTTTGAGAGATCAAAATAGCTGTCGCACCGGAGATGATGCTGAACACCAGGTTGCAGATCGAAACGACCTGGTTTGCAGCGCTGACCGCACTGGCGGCGATGTCATTGTAACGGCTGAGCACCAGAATGTCGATAAATCCCAGCAGCATGAACAGCACGTTTTCAATGAAAATCGGCCAGGTCAGGCTCAGCAGATTCATCCTTTTGTCCATAAAAAATCCTCCTGTATTACACAAAAATACCTGCATAAAGGTACAGCGAAAAAGGAGGCATGTCAATCACTTTGCCGCGAAATTTTAAACTTCCTTCCTTTGTATAAAATTAGGAGGAACAGGGGAAAGTACGTTGTGAAATCAGTACAGAGATTGCGAAAAAAATCTGGCAGAAAAATGCTTGACAAAACAAAAGGGAGCTGATATACTATGATCAGTAACAATAATTATTACTGATAAGGAAGTGAGAGATGGCAACAGTCAGAAGAAATTCCAAACAGAGGACGCTGGTATATGAGGCTGTATGCGCCTCTCATCAGCATCCAAATGCGGAGGAAGTGTATGAGGCTGTCCGACAGAAATTGCCGGAGATCAGCCTGGGAACGGTCTATCGAAACCTGAATCTGCTCGAAGAGATGGGAATGATTGTTCGCATCCAGACTTCGGGAGGCGCAGACCGTTTTGATGCAGACACGACTCCTCATCCACACCTGATTTGTTCGGAATGCGGCAAAGTGGTTGATCTGGATTGCAGTATCGACCAGGAGGTGCAGCAGCTCAAACAGGCGTTGGAAAAAAGCGGCGCAAATGTTCAGAAGATCCAGCTTCGGATCTGGGGTTTGTGCGATCAGTGCAGTCAACATTAAAAATCCATATAAAAATTATTTTTAAGAAGAAAGGCGGAAATTGGTTATGAATTTGAAAGGTACAAAAACTGAAAAAAATCTGCAGGCAGCTTTTGCTGGTGAGTCCCAGGCAAGAAACAAATACACCTACTATGCTTCCAAAGCAAAAAAAGAAGGTTTTGAGCAGATCGCTGCAATCTTCACCGAAACTGCAAACAATGAAAAAGAGCATGCAAAAATCTGGTTCAAACTTCTCAATGATGGCATCGGCAGCACTGTAGACAACCTCAAAGATGCAGCAGCTGGCGAGAACTATGAGTGGACCGATATGTACGCTACCTTCGCAAAGGAAGCAAGAGAAGAAGGTTTTGACCACATTGCATTCCTGTTCGAAGAAGTAGGCAAGATCGAGAAAGAGCACGAAGAGCGCTACAAACAGCTGTGCGAAAACATCGAGGCTGGCAAAGTGTTCAACCGTGAAGGCAAACAGGCTTGGATCTGCCGCAACTGCGGACACATCCACTTTGGCGAGGAAGCTCCAGAGGTTTGCCCAGTATGCGCTCATCCAAAAGCATACTTTGAGCTCAGAGCACAGAACTATTAATCATTAGACAGCTACAATTCCCCAAAATCCCGTGCAGCGGATAAGCTGCACGGGATTTTTGTGTGCTTGAAAGTGTGGAGCAGAGCGGAGAAAAAATTTTCCTGACGCTGTTTGGATGGAAATGGCAGGAAGGCAGGCGCAATCCTGTTTCAACGAGGAGCGGACAGGCAGACAGGGAAGGGCAGCAGCTTTGCAAAAGTTGGGTTTGGTGCATAGGATGAGAATGTCAGGCACAGGACAGCTGCCTGCGCCTTTTGATATAAGGAAAGCGGCTAAGGAATTTTCCTTAGCCGCTTTGCGTTTGCTGCTACTTATTGTCCCAGCGAGGGATCAACGATGATATAGCGATCGATACCGCTTTCCTGTGCACCAAGAACGCGGTTGGAAACTTCCTCTGCGCTCAGTCCGGTGCCGTCCAGAACAGCGATCAGTTGACAATCAGGCAGCTTCTGCTTGATCGCAGCACTGGCAGTTTTGATGGTGTTATACGGGTTAGCCGATGGATCAGGGATGGAAACCTGATCAGTCTGAAGTCCGCTGCCAAAGACGCTCATGCGAAGATCAATGGCGGCGCTTTCGCCAGCCATGGCGGTAGTATCACCAAAGTACATGGCGGTGTTTCCACCAAGCATACTGGAGGCAGGCAGCATACAGCTGAGTTCCACACCTTTTGCAGCGGCGTAGTCCGCCATCTGTGCAGCATACTGCTGCAAGAATAGGTTCTTGTCGTCCGAAGCGTGGTCGCCGTAGTCGATCATATCCAGTGAGTATCCCTCAGGGAACTGAACATCCTGTAAAATAATCATCTCAAAGCCGGCATTGCAGGCATCGTCCACAATCTTTTGAATATAGCTTTGTGCTTCGGTAGAGAATGGATTGAGCCAAGCCTTGCCGCCGTTGTTTGGATCATCGTCCACCCACAGGAAGTCGGAATCCATATAAAGGGTAGCGGCTGCCTTATTTGCCGATGGATAGAGATGGTCGCGGAAGGTGTGGATAGAAGCGACTGGTGTCAGTCCGGCATCCTTGATTTGGGTAACCACCGCATTCAGGTCGATGGTTGTTGTCGAGGTCACCGCAGCATCGGTGGACTCGTTGTAAGCGATCGGGTAGATGACAGTGCCGTCGTCCGTCTTGAGGTCGAACATGATGCTGTCGTAACCGGTGGCTTTTGCATCCGCGATGGCAGCCGTGAGCAGCTGGTTGTCAAGCACGGTTGCAGTCGGCAGATAAGCGGTCATCGAAGCGGTTGCCTCCTGAACAGGCTCTTCGACAACAGGTGTCTGTTCCTCTTCCGGCTCCGATTCCGTCGCTTCTCCTTCATCGGTTTGCTGTGAGCTGCCGATGGTTGTTTCCTCCACCGGTCCGTTTTTACGCTGTTCCAGCCAGTCGCTGACAGGTCCGTATAATCCCCATCCAAGGCAGAACAGCACAGCAATGGCAGCAACGATGATGAAGATGCGCATCACGATGCTTCCAAAGGAGCGACGGTAAATATGTTTATGACGTTTGATTTTATAAGGTTTTCCCATAAAAACCCCTCCCTGAACAAAGCTGAAATTACGCCGGAAGCTGGTTTCCGATCAGCCCGAACAGGGCCAGGGAAACGATTCCAAGATAGATCAAGGTGATTGGAAGGCCGCGAAATGTTTTTGGTGTATGCGACAGGGACATTTTCTGACGAATAGACCACATAATCAGCAGGGCAATGGTGAATCCAACGCCCGAACCGAAGCAATAACCAAAAAAGGAGAGAAACTTGGTTCCGCTGCTCAGCCTTGCCGCAATTAAAAGTGTGCCCAAAGTGACGCAGTTGACACCGTAGAAGGGAAGAAATTTTTCCATTAAGGAAAAAAGTTTTGGTAAGAAGCGACGGATTCCAAAGTAAAATCCTAAGAAAACGGCTCCATTGAGGAGCAGAAAGCTCAGTGTCATGTATGGAACAAATGCAGCATGACTCTTGAACAATCCGTTGAGGAAGTAAGCAGGGATGGAGGAGACAGTGACGATGCCGGTCAGCAATGCTCCGACAATCAAAGTCTGCTGAAAGGAGCGCTTTTTATAGAGGTTTGGAATATCAATAGCGCGGGTAAACAGAAGATTTTCCATCATCACTGCAGTCAGAAACGCGGAGAAAAATTCGGTAAGATAGATCATTTCTGTGTCTCGCTCCTCTCTTTGTCAGCAAGGTCATTCTCGTTTTGGGCAGCACCGGCACGCAGCGTCAGTGTCAGCACAATGCGGTGTACCAGACGACAGAATGCTGCCAGGAAGCCCAGCAGGATAAATCCGCCCAGTGCCATCTGTGCGACCGGCAGACGAGGAACATCCTTCAGGACAGTGATTCCCCACAAAGAACCGGTTGCCAACAATTCGCGGATAACAGCGCACAAAAAGGCAACCAGAGAGGCACCGACCCACTGGCGCAATGCAAACGCAAGTGCATCCAGCGGCTTTTTAGGAAGTACCTGCTCAACCGAATACATCAGCAGCGAATTGACACAGATCAGCGAGAAGTAAACGCCGAGGGTGTCGAAGATCAGCACCGAGATGCGCTGTACCACCGATCGGGAAAGGATCAGCAGCAGGCAGGAGATCAACGGATAGAGGATGACCCTCCACGGCGAGGAAACACGCTTGCCGATGATCGAGGCGATAAAGACAGTGGGAACAAAGCAGATCAGCATGGCAGCCGAAACAGCAACCATCGCGGTCATACCATAGGAAGGAATGACTGCCAGCGGCAGAGCAAGGCCCAGCACCAACAAGGGGTTATGGGTGAAGATGCCGTCAGTTTTGCGCAGAAAGCGGTTATATTTTCGGACAAAGGTCAGATTCATTGTTGATTTCCTCCTTCATCCAGAGCAGTTTCGTTGTTGACAGGCTGCATTTTTGGCAACAGCCATTCACAGAAGCAGTCAAACGCCGGAGCAAGGGCATTCATCAGCAGAATGGCAAAGACAGCGCTCATTTCCAGCGGACTGATGTAGCGGAAGACCATCGTCAGTATTCCGGCACAGATACCGTACAGAATACGGGAGATATTGTATTTCGGAGTGGTTGCAGGATCGGTCAGCATGTAGACTGCAACAAAGAGCAGGGAACCGGCAAACAGCTCATTTGCCACCGATTCCAATGGGCTGACACCAAATGGGTGGTTGTATGCAGCGATCATTGCCACCGGAATCAGGAAGCTTACCGGCAGGTACCATTTGATCGCACGACGGGCGATGAGGTAGATCAGACAAGCCAGGATAATCAGCGTAAATGTGGAGCCGAGCGGGCCTGGGAAATTTCCCAGCAGCAGCTCGGTCAGACCCAAACGAGGGATACCGCCCAGCTTCAAAGTAGCGGTAGGTCCCTGGAGATAGGTGACCGTTTCGTCCAGTTGCATCGGAAGCCGCTGCAGCGGTTGGGTGTACAGGAACATCTGATTGCTCCAGCAGATAGTGGCAAAGGCGAGTCCTCCGGCAGCCGGATTAAACAGGTTTTTTCCTGTTCCGCCAAACGGTGCCTTGCAGACAAGGATTGCAAACAGATCCGCGGCCACTACTACATACAGCGGAACAGCAGGAGGAACCATCATCGAGATGATGATGCCGGTGACAGCAGCGCTCAAATCGCGCAGATTCAGCTTTCTTTGCAGCAGGTAACCACAGATCCAGTCACAGATCAGGCAGGTCAAGATGGAAACGCCGCCGACCAGCAGAACGCGGGAGCCGTAATAAAAGTAGGACATAAAATAAAGCGGCACCAGTGCGATGGCAGCATCGCTCATAATCGTACGGCTCGACTCGGTGTGACGAATATAAGGTGCATGGTGAATGGTTGAGTTCAAAGGTAAAAGCTCCTTTCTGAACAAAAGGCTATTGTTCGGTTTTTTCGGAGAGTTTCTGCTTTTCCGAGGAAATGACGTAGGACAAATCCATGCGGGAAGGGCAGACGTAGCTGCAGGTAGAGCAGCCGATGCAGTGGTTTAGTCCCAAAGAAACCGCCTTTTGCAGGTGGTGCGTGGTGACACATTGATACAGTTTCTGAGGATTGAGCCCGACAGGACAGGCCTCGATGCAGCGTCCGCAGCCGATGCAGTTATACAGCTGTTCCTTTCGGTCGACATGAAACGCCATCACAGAGCGGGTATCTGCACGGACGGCGGTTTTTTCTGGGTCGGTAATGAGGATGCCGTGCATTGCGCCGCCTTCCACAACAAAGGATGGATCGAGGGAAAGGCCGCAGCGCTCCAGCAGCTGAGAAACAGGGGTTCCGATGGTCACTTCCAGATTGCAGGGATTTGTAATGCAGTTGCCGTTGACGGTGACAAAGGCAGTGGTCTGCACCCGTCCTTCGGTGACAGCGCGGTACAGGTGCAGCAGCGCTGCAGTGCCGACAATCAGTGTATCGCTTCCCAGGTCGTGAAAGGCGCGGATCTCCATCGGGTAGCGGCCCTGCATCCGACGCACCTCCACCGATTCTATGCGGGAAGGAATTTTTGTATCCAATGCAGACATATTTTTATATACGGCAATAAACCGGCTGTCTGCTTCAAAAGCATCCGCCAGCCAGTTGAGTGCCTGTACAATTTCAAGACGATGATGCAGCAAAGGGTTGATCTGGCTGGATACATACGGCTCATCGTCGATGGCATCCGCACAGACAACCGAGATTTTTTTCTTGGGGCACTGTTCCAGCTTTTTGGCCAGAGCTTTGCCGTCGTGTTCGTCGATGATGTGTGCCATTGCGGCAATCTCGGTCAGTTGTTTTTTGTCAAGCGGCTTTGTAATATCAAAGCCGTGCTGGAAAGGTTGGCTTTGCAAGGTGGCTGCGCTGTAAAACGGCAGAGCCGGTTTGGACAGAGCAGGTTCTTTTTTCTGCTCCAGATAGATGCCGCGCGAGGAGCCGGTGGCCAGCCAGTGAAAAAAGGACATCTGAACAAAAACTCCTTTCATTTAAAGGAAGGTGATTTTATGAAAAAGGGGCGATATATCCATGCAATTTCGACGGTCAGGAGAAGATACGGTAGAAATCGTGCTCAGTCAGGGAGAACTTTGTGCTCTGAAGCTGCACCCTGACACCATGGATTGTGATGATCCAATCACCAGACGTATCCTGGCAGGGCTTTTGCAAAAAGCAGCAAAAGAGACGGGACTGCGCTTGGAGGCGGGAGAGTTCCTGGTGGAAACCGACCGCTGTCTGGAAAAGACCGTCTTGACCATCACCCGAAAAAAGGAAAGGGAAGCGCCGGAACGCCTCCAGGTGTGTCGTTTTGATGGATGTGAGGAGATGCTGTCCTGCTGCATCCAGCTGGCAAAGTCAGGAAGGTGCAGGAATGAGGACAGCAGTCTGTATGTTTGGGAGGACAGGTACTATCTGATCGTCTGTCCAAGGCAGGAGCAAAGTGACAAAGTCAAAGCGCTCCTGCTGGAATATGGACATTGCGCACTGTATGGAGCACAGGCAGCCGGAGTGCTGCGGGAACACGCCAGCTGCCTGATTGCAGACAGCGCATTAAAGACGGTAGAGCGATATTTTTCGAGACAGTCCTAGTCTGTTGGCAGCAGCGACTGAATAGCAGCGGCATAATCCGGCTTGGAGAACAGATAGGAGCCGGCTACCAGAACATTTGCACCAGCCTGGAAGCAGACCTTGGCGGTTTCACCGTTGACGCCACCGTCCACCTGAAGGTCGATGTCGCGTCCGCTCTCTTCGATCCAATGGCGGATTTCAGTTACCTTGGGCATCATGTCGGTCATAAACTTCTGACCGCCAAAGCCTGGTTCCACGGTCATGACCAGCACCATCTCCACGCGGTCGAGATACGGTTTCACAGCCTCGGCAGGGGTCTTTGGCTTGATGGCAATGCCGGCCTTGAGGCCCTTTTGATGGATGGCGTCGATGGTGGCAGCAGCATCGCTGTCCGATTCCAGATGGAAGGTAATCATGTCGGCGCCTGCTTTGACAAAGTCGTCGATATAGCGCAGCGGTTCGCTGATCATCAGATGAACATCAAACACACCGTCAAAATCCTTGCGGATACATTTCATGACCGGCGCACCAAAGGAGATGTTGGGGACAAAATGTCCGTCCATGACGTCGATATGCAGCCATGGTGCACCTGCCTGCTGCATCTGCTGTGCCTGCTGGCCCAGCTTGGCAAAATCCGCCGAAAGAATGGAAGGAGAAATCTTTATCATAAAGGACACGACCTTTCTTGATCAAAGTCAGAAAATAGCCCGTTTGGGCAAACTAATTCCATTTTATTTTAAACCAACTGGTATCAAAGGTCAATCTTTTCCGGCTTTTGTGGCCGTGCAAATCCCCCGAATTTTTGAAATGTTCATATTCTCCAGCAGCTTTCGGACAAGAAATGCAAATAAAAAAACAAAAATAGACAAATAAAAGTTGGAAATTGTTGTCGGTTTGTGGTAGGATAAAAATAAAAAGGCCTGAAAAAACATACAGACCTGGTATGAAGAAGGAGTGGATCAATGATGATCGATCGCAGAGTTATCCCTCGGCTGGGCGAAGAAATTTCCCGCCTGGGTTTTGGTGGAATGCGTTTTCCAAAGAATGGGGAAGAGGTAGATGTAGATGCCGCTGTCAGCCTGCTGAGAAAGGCATACGATATGGGTATCAATTACTTTGACACCGCTGTGGTTTATCACAAGGGCGAATCTGAAAAAATCTTCGGCAAGGCTTTTGAGATCTATGACCGCAGCACCTACTATCTGGCAGACAAGATGAGCATCTGGGTTTGTGAGGATGAGCAGGCGATGAAAGATCTGTTCGAGCGCCAGCTCAAGACACTCAAGACCGATTACATCGACTTCTATCTGGTACACAGCCTCAACCGCAATCATTATAAAAAGGTAAAAGAATTCCATTGCGTGGAATTTTTGCAGGAGATGAAACGTCAGGGCAAGATCAAACACCTGGGCTTCTCCTTCCATGATACCTATCCGGTATTCACTCAGATTCTGGACGACTATGATTGGGATTTTGTACAGATTCAGCTCAACTACCTCGACTGGCAGAACCAGGGCGCAGAGCAGCTCTACCGTGAGCTGGAAAAACGCCACCTGCCATGCATGGTTATGGAGCCGGTCCGCGGCGGATATCTGGCAACCTTGGACGAAGAGCGTGCAAAACCATTTTTGGAGATGGAGCCAAATCGTTCGATCGCAAGCTGGGCAATCCGTTGGGTATCCTCGCTGCCGCAGGTTGCCGTTGTGCTCAGCGGTATGAATACCATCGAACAGCTGGAGGACAACGTTTCCCTGCTGACCAACTTTGAGCCGATGAACGAAAAAGAGCTGGAGGCAGTAGGCAAGGTAGTCGAAGCGATCCGCAAGGTCAACGATGTTCCATGTACCGGCTGCCGTTACTGCATGGACTGCCCGATGGGTGTCGACATTCCAGAAATCTTTGCAATCTACTCCCGTTACCGCATCTTTGACAAGGTAAAATCCTTTGTAGGCGACTATAAGGAAACAGTAGAGCATGGAAACGGTGCAGAACACTGCGTTCGTTGCGGACAGTGTATGAGCCACTGCCCACAGAGCATCCAGATTCCGGACAAACTGGCGATGATTCATCAGCTGTATCTGGACAAGAAGGCAGAGCTGGAAGCAGAAGAAGCACAGCAGGCAAAATAATGTACCCCCAATAAAAGAAAAAGGACGCTCGAAAAGAGCGTCCTTTTTCTTTTATTGGGGGTATTTTTACAAAGCAGAGGGCGAAGGCGTCTGCGTTTCATGTGTGGGATTGACATGAACCATGCAGTGCTTGACCTCGGGGAAGTTGTGTTCAATCGAGCGGTGGACATCCTCGGCAATATCGTGAGCCTGCACCAGTGTCAGATTGCCGTCGGCTTCGATCTCTGTATCGACATAGATCTTGGAGCCGAACAGACGGGTTTGCAGACGGCTGATGCCCATGACGCCATCCTGCTGGCTGATGAGGGTGCGCATCTGGTCGACGGTGTTTTCGTCGCAGGATTTGTCGACCATCTTATCGACGGCGTCGCGGAAAATATCAACGGAAGCCTTGAGAATAAACAGACAGATGACGACGCTGGCAATCGGGTCGAGGACAGGGAAGCCCAGCTGTGCGCCGGCGATACCGACCAATGCGCCGATGGACGACAGTGCGTCGGAACGATGGTGCCATGCATCGGCCATCAGTGCGCCGGAGTGGATTTTATCGGCGGCAATTTTGGTAAACCAGTACATCCATTCTTTGGTGACAATCGAAACGATCGCTGCAATCAGTGCGAGTGTACCAGGTGCTTCCAGCGTCTGCTGCTGGGACTGCATAATCTTTTGCAGTCCGCTCCAGCCGATGCCAAGTCCGGTAGCAAACAGAATCACTGCCAGGACAATAGCAGCGACACATTCCATGCGCTCATGACCGTAGGGGTGTTCCTCGTCGGCCTGTTTGCCGGAGATGGTGACACCGATCATGACGATGAAGGTGCTGAACACATCCGAGGCGGAGTGGACGGCGTCCGAAATCATCGCGTCCGAGTGGGCGAAGATGCCCGCCAGCAGTTTAAAGACGGAGAGCACCAGGTTGACGATGACGCTGATAACCGATACGCGCATCGCCAGTTTGGTTTCATTTTCAGGGGTCAGGGTTTGGTTTTGGTGTTTCATAGTAAGTTACCTCCAGTGTAAAAAAGTGAAAGATAACTCTGTGACCTGCAAGGTTACCGAAATTACCGTTCCGCGTGCCCCGAAATAAAAAAGGGGCACCTGCGGAACAATAACTAGTAAACTACTGTCCCGCAGATGTCCCTGTTGATTCATCTGCTGTCACATCAGTGACCCGGCCTGTCGCCTGTTCAGTTTGTACTGTAGATAAAATGCAGTGCAAAGAGTATGTTTCATTATTATATCATATGCAAAATAGAACGTCAAGGTTCATCAAAGATAAAGATGTCCTCGATCGGTGCTTCTACCACGCGGGAGATATCGACCGCCAGCTTCAGGGAAGGATTGTATTTTCCTGCTTCCAGCCGCATGATGGTTTCCCGACGTACGCCAACCATCTGACCGAGCTGCTCCTGGGTCAGATTTTTCAGCTGCCTGTATTTTTTCAGTTCACAACGAAATTCCGGCATGTCCTAGTCCTCCAGTTGATCGTAGCGATACAGCAGATAGGGCTGCAAAAATTTGACCAGTCCCAAACACAGTCCCAGAGAGGACATCAAGAATGGAGGCAGAAGCGCGGAGGAGTGCAGCTGTGCAGATATGACCACACAAAAGGCAATCATCTGGATGCAAAAACGGGAGGCATTTGCGTTGGCGCGCAATTCATTTTGACAGAAGCGTTCGTCGCGCAAAATGTCAGAAAGTTTTCCGTCGAAGAAGAAACCGAAAAATCCAAAGAAGGAGAAGAACAGGAAGGGAAAGCTCTGACCGGAAAGAAGGTAGCAGGGAATACCGGCAAATCCCAACAGACCAAGCAGGCCCAGCCAGCCCAGTTTGGGATTGATGCGAGGAGTGTGGGAAGGCTGTTCACTTGGATGATCGGAAATAAGCTGGGTAAAATCCTGCCTGAATACAATCAAAATGGTCAAAGCAAGGATAATTTCCTTCATGGGAAGATTTGGATTGATGAGCATAAGAACAATGGAAATCGCAATCAGTACGGCATAAAGGGTCCAGAGAAATTTGAGGGACAAGAATCGCTTCATAAAAATGCCTCCTTGAAAGTGATAAATATATCTCTTTTTAAGATAAATATATCACTTTCAGGATGGAAAATCAACTCATATAAGAAGAAAAGCGAAGAATATTTTTCTGAACTTCCGGCAGGGATATCACGGTTTCTGATAGAACATAAGAACAAAGGGCAGAAGCCTTTTGGCTTCTGCCCTTTGCGCATTGACGCATCTTAAAGATCAGGGAATTTATTCGATTGCGATGTATTTGTTCTGTTCAATCTGTGGAGCGTCTTTCTTAGGAATGCTCAGTTTCAGAATACCATCCTCGAATTTTGCGTGGATGTCGTTCTGAGTCAGCTGGTTGCCGACGTAGAAGGTACGGCTCATGCTGCCGGCATAACGTTCACGGCGGATATACTGGCCGTCTTTCTTCTCCTCGTCCTTATCAAGACCTTTTGCAGCCTGAATGTTCAGATAACCATTGTCCAGCTGGACATTGATCTCATCTTTCTTGAATCCAGGCAGGTCGATATCCAGCTCGTAGCTGTTTTCGGTCTCACGGACATCGGTCTTCATCATATTTTTGTTGTGTTTGCCGTACAACGGTCTGGTCATACGCTCAAACTCTTTGTCAAAATCAAAGTTCATCATTTCATCAAACAGGTTTTCACCAAAAATGCTAGGCAGTAACATAAATCATTCCTCCATTTAAATCCATTATAGTTGTTCATTGGAACATTGGGATTGGATCTCTGCGAGGTTTCGGTCTGAGCTTCCTGTTGGAAGCTCTGTTCCGTTTTCCCTCTGGAGGTCTTTTTCTTTTGTTCTGAATACAGTATAACTCGCAATATTAGCACTGTCAAGTGTAGAGTGATAATATTTACAATTAGATAACAAAAGACATATTTGGTGTAAAAAGTTCACAAATGATGCAGAGATTGACGGTAAAGAGGCCTAATATACCCGCTGTTTTGGCTTGGAGAAGGCAGGCAGTCGGGAAATGATGAGCGGAATGAGGATCAGCTGCAGGATAATGCTAGGGATAGCAGTGGTCAGAGCTCCGCTGAGGAACATGGCAAAACCGAACTCGATGGAGGACAGACCGGCAAAGATAAAGCGTGCAATGCCCCAGATGATACGGCCGGAAACCATCGCGGCGATCAGACTGAGGTAGATATTTTTGACGTTATGCTGTAAACGCTGGTAAAGAAGTCCGCTGACCAGTCCGTAAGTGCACAGCTCCAGCGCCATGGCAAGGCCGGTTGGGAAGATGGGCGGCATCGAGAACAGAAGAAAGCGCAGCGGCGGCAGAATCAGTCCAATCAGCGCGCCATAGGGCAAGCCGCAGATCATGCCGCACAAAAATACCGGCAGATGCATCGGGCAGAGCATGTTGCCAATCTGCGGAATCTGTCCGGTGAGAAACGGCAGAAGCAGTCCCAGGGCGAGGAACAGTCCGGAGAGGACCAGTTTTTTGGTGTTTGTTTTCATTATATTCAGTTGCTCCTTTCGGTGTCAGTCATCGGGCTTGTGCGGTATTTTTGACGGTCGGCCTCGGTGATTTTGCGCAGTACACGGCAGGGATTGCCGACGGCGATACTGCCGGAAGGAATGTCCCGATTGACGACGCTGCCGGCGCCGATGACGCAGTTGTCACCGATGGTCACGCCAGGCAGGATGACACAGTTGCCGCCGATCCAAACGTTGCTGCCCACAGTAATCGGATAGGCATATTCGAGCCCCTGGTTGCGCTGTTCATAGTCGATCGGGTGACCGGCGGTATAAAATCCGCAGTTGGGAGCGATGAACACATTGTCGCCGAAGGTGACTTTCGCTCCGTCGAGGATGACACAGTTGTGGTTGACATAGAAGTTGTCGCCCACCTCGATGTTATAGCCGTAGTCACACCAGAAAGGCTGCTCTACCCATGGATTGCTTCCTGCTTTGGAGATAATTTTCCGCAGCAGCTCCTCCCGCTTGCTGGTCTGGGAAGGAGTGAGCTGGTTGTAGGCAAAGCACAGATCCTTGCAGACCAGCCGGTCATGGCAGAGGGATTGATCGTTGTTTGCATCATATAAAAGGCCACGGGCCATTTTTTCACGTTCAGTCATTCAAAAACACCTCATGAAAGTATCCTGTCAGAATGGTTTGACAGCACGGACAATGAGCATCATGGGACGACGCAGTTCATCCTTCATGCCAGGGAGATCCATCATCTCTTCTGGAGGTTCAGGTTCCACCACAGCGGTGATTTGGAATCCGTTATTGAGAAGCCCCATGAGATAGCTGGTCAATGTGCGGTGATATTTGGTCACCTGTTCGCCCAGAAAAACAGCGGTGCGTTTGCCCTGATAAAAGTAATTGTCCACAGGGAAATGGTCGATGCTGCCATCGGGACGATAAATCCAATCCTGAGAGCCCTGTGCGGTGAAGATCGGGTGCTCACAGGAAAACAGGAAGGTGCCGCCTGGTTTTAGAATCTGATAAACCTGTTTTGCCACCTGCTCAAATGACGGTACATAATGGAGTGCAAGGGAAGAAAGCACAATATCAAAGCTGTCCTGCGGGAATTGAACATCTTCAATGGCAGCACAGCGGTATTCCACATTGTTAAACTGTGTTTTTTCCTTTGCAACAGCAAGCATTTTGTCCGACAGGTCGATGCCAAGAACATGGCGGGCGCCATGCTCTGCAGCGTAAATACAGTGCCATCCGTAGCCGCATCCCAAGTCCAAAACCGATTTTCCCTCAAAGCAGGGAAGAAGCGGCTCGAGCGTTTTCCACTCGCCTGCGCCGGAAAGTCCCTGTTTGGAGCGGTTCATCTGGCTGTACTTTTCAAAAAACACGGCTTCGTTATATTTGTTTTCTTTCATAATAAAACCTCCCATACGAAAAGAAAAAGTGGATGAGTATTTCGTATGGGCTTATTTGCGCTTGTGGCCATGCATGCCACATCAGTCCTTTCATTGTCAAATCAGAAAGATTATAACACTTTTTGAATAAAAAGGAAATTTTAAAAAAAAGACTAATAATGATACACCTTGCGCAGACGGACAAAGTAAAAGATGGAGACACCCATCGTCAATAATTCCGCAAGAGGAACTGCCAGCCAGATGCCGTTGACATCGAATACCAACGGCAGCAGCAGCATCGACAGCAGAAGAAAGACGAAGGTACGCAGAAAAGAAATGATGGCGGAAACTTTGCCGTTGGAGAGGGCAGTAAACATTCCCGAGGAAAAGACATTGATGCCGACAAACAAAAAGCTGATGGCAAACAGCTTAAATCCAGAGGAGGTGATGGAAAACACCTCGCCGGAAAGAGAGACAAAGACGGAAATCAGCGCGTCGCAGCACAACAGTGCAAACAGCAGTACACCGATGGCGCTGACCGCAACAAAGCGGATGCTGATGGTGAAGATGCGGTGCAGCTGCACATGATTCTGGCAGCCGTGGTTGTAGCTAAAGATGGGAGCGACACCGGAGGAAAAGCCAAAGTAGACCGAGGTCAGCAGCCACTGCGCATACAGAGCGATGGTGATAGCAGCGACGCCGGCTTCTCCCAGATAGTGCAGCATGGTCAGATTAAAGAAGAAGGTGGTCACTGCGTTGGAAAGATTGGTGACCATTTCAGAGGAACCGTTGGCGCAGATGTGTCCCAGTGTGGGAGCATCAAATACAGGCTTTACAAAAAAGAGGCTGCCGCGCCGATCAACAAAAAAGAAGATCAAACCAAAGATGGCGGGAATACAGTAGCCGATAGCGGTTCCATAGGCGGCGCCTTTGACGCCGAGAGGAAGGACGACGATAAACAGAAAGTCAAAAAAGATGTTGGCGATACCGGCAAGGACGGTGACAGTCAATCCCAGATGCGGTCTGCCGGCAGTGATGAAAAAGGTTTGAAAGAGCAGCTGAAGAACAGCAAAAGGGGAAAACAGCATCAACGTGTGAAGATACTCATAGCAGTAGGGGTCCAACGCAGGAGTGGAGCCCATCAGGTGGATGAGCGGACGGGTGAACAGGGCGTCGACCAGCGTCATGACAATTCCGAACAGAATGCCGATCAGCACCACCATTGAAAACAAGCGGCGGGCCAGCTCCTGCTGACCTTCGCCCATTTTTTTGGCGATCACAGCGCTGCCGCCGGTGGCAAGCATGATCGACACGGCAATGACAAAGCTGATGAGCGGATAGACGATATTCAGCGCAGAGAGCGCTGTTTCTGAAACAAAGTTCGATACGAACACCGCATCGACCATCTGATACAGCGACATGAACAGCATCATAATCATCGACGGCAGTGTAAATTTGAGCAGGGAAGCGGTGTGAAACTCCCTGGCAAGCTGATTATTCATTGTGAATACCCTCCATATATTTTTCTCCGATTCGGTCTAATACACGGCAGAAGATTTCAATCTCCTCCGGTGAAAACTCTTGTTGTGCGGCGCCGACTGCCCGCGACAGATTTTGGTTATAATCCTCATAGGCTTTGGCAACTTCATCATTGAAGGTCAGGTAGTAGACCCGTTTGTCCTTCTGGCTTTGCACCTTTTTTACCAGCCCTTGTGCAATCAGGTCGTTGATCTTCGAGGTGACGGCGGGCTTAGAGATGTGCAGCTGCTGAGCAATCTTGCTGGCGGTGCAGTCTGGAATGAAGGAGATCAGATCCAGATAGAGCAGGGTATTATAGCTGACATCAGGGCAAAGCTGGTTGTGGTTCATCATGTTCAGTTCGTTCAGGGAAAGTGTATAAAAAAATCTTCGTACAGTATCGCGCATGAGAGCACCTCCAAAATAGTTAAGCAAAAATAATTAAATTTACTTAATGATATTATCATAGTATATTTTTTAAGTCAAGTGTAAAATAAAAAGCCCTTCATCAGACAGGAGGGCAAAGGAGCGGCGGACAGAGGAAGCTTCTTGACGTGCAGACGGAAATTTGTTATCTTAAAACAGGACAAGCGTTATTCTTATATAAGAATAACGAACAGAAGGAGAGATTTTCTTGGGAAATAAGGAGCGGAAAAAGAGGGAAGGTACCGTCTCTGACCATCGGCTGCTGCTGTTAGGATTGGGAGGACTTTTTCTGGTCTGCTTTTTTGGTTCGTTTTTGTTGGGGAGATACGCTGTATCCCTGCAGGAGCTGATCGACGTTTTTGCCGCCATGCTGGGCAGGGAGGTGGAGCTGAGCTCTGCCGTGCAGGCTACCGTCTGGGGAGTGCGCCTGCCGCGCATCATTTCGGCGGCGGCTGTCGGCGCCAGCCTGTCGATGGCTGGACTTTGTTATCAGGGACTGTTTCGAAATCCGATGGTTTCGCCGGATGTGCTGGGAGCCTCTGCCGGCGCCGGCTTTGGTGCGGCGCTGGGAATTCTGCTGGGCTTTTCCTACTGGGCGACTTCGACCTTTGCTTTTGGATGCGGACTGGCAGCGGTAGCGCTGGTGTGGGTGGTCGCTTCGCAGGTGCGCCAAAGTCCGATTGTGGGATTGGTATTGGGCGGTATCATGGTCAGCTCCCTGTTTTCGTCGGGAATATCGTTTATCAAGCTGGTGGCTGACCCCAATGATACCCTGCCGGAGATCACCTACTGGCTGATGGGCAGCCTGTCCGCCATCCGACTGGAGGAAATCGGCGCGGCGCTTCTGCCGATGACAGTCGGCGCCGTAGTGCTGTTTGTACTGCGGTGGCGGCTCAACCTGCTGACGCTCAGCGAGGAGGAGGCGCAGAGTCTGGGAGTCAATACCCGCCTGCTTCGCGCCATCGTGGTGCTGTGTTCCACGCTGATGACCGCCGCCTGTGTATCGGTCAGCGGTATGATCGGCTGGATAGGACTGGTGATTCCTCACTTTGTGCGGATGATTACAGGTTATGACTACCGCGTGACGCTGCCGGCCTCGCTCTTGCTGGGAGCAAGCTTTATGATTTTGGTGGATGACCTTTCCCGCACGCTGACAACGTCGGAGATTCCTCTGGGGATTCTGACCTCCTTTGTCGGCGCACCCTTTTTCCTCTATTTGATTCTGAAGGAGGGAAAACGCCAGTGAAACAGCCGCAGTTACAGGTAAATCAGCTGAGTTTTGGATACCACGGAGAACCGGTGCTGAGGCAGGTCAGCTTTTCGATGCAGGCAGGAGAATTGATGTGCCTGCTGGGTCCAAACGGCGTTGGAAAAAGCACCCTGTTTCGCTGCATCCTCGGAGGAAACAGCGGCTATCAGGGAGAAATATTGCTGGATGGCAAAAATATCCGCACCCTCAAACAGAGACAGCTGGCACAGTGGGTCGGCTATATCCCGCAGAACAGCGTGCCGGTGTTTGGATACAGCGTCTATGATACGGTGCTGATGGGAACGACCGTGTCGCTGGGAATGTTCCGAAATCCAGGCAAGGCGCAGCAGCAGGCGGCACAGAAGGCGATAGAACAGATGGGAATCAGCCATCTGAGCAGGCGCAGTGTCGCGCAGCTTTCGGGCGGAGAACGGCAGCTGGTGATGATTGCGCGTGCGCTGGCACAGAAGGCGCGATTTTTGCTGATGGATGAACCGACTGCCAACCTGGATTATGGCAATCAGCTTCGGGTGATGCGAATGGTGCGGGAGCTGTCGCGGCAGGGCTATGGAATTCTGGTTTCCACCCACAGTCCGGAGCACGCGCTGCAATATGCAGATCGGGTGCTGGTGCTCAAGGAAGGACAGGTGCTTTGCTGCGGTGAGCCTGGAAAAGTGCTGGATGCGCCGACGCTCAGCAAAGCGTACGATGTCGGCATCCAGGTGCATCAGGTACAGCAGGGCGATAAAAGCTACCGTGTGGTGCTGCCCGACGAAACATAGGGAAGAGATTCATTTAATTAAACACAGAAAGAGGGAGAATGTTATGAAAAAAAGAAAACTGGCGGCACTGCTGACCGCCTGCGTGCTGCTTTTGAGCAGCTTTGTCGGATGTGCGCAGACCACCGAGGAACAGAGCGCACAGACACAGGAGCAGACCACCGCCGAAACCACCGAGGAACCTGCACAGGAGGAATCCGAGGTTGAAACGACCGAGCAGGTGTCCGCCCATGAAGGCGAGTGGACCTTTACCGACTCGCTGGGAAGAACAGTGACACTGGAAGGAGAGCTGACACGGGTAGCACCGTCGGGCAATCTGGCACAGCAGTGTCTGTTCTCGATGGCACCGGAAAAGATGGTCGGTCTGGGCAGTGACCTGGGAGAGACCGCGGCAAAATATTATGGCGAGATTGCTGACCTGCCGGTATTCGGCGCCTTCTACGGCAGCAAAGCCAATCTGAACAGAGAAGCGCTGCTCGCGGCCGACCCACAGATTGTCATCGACATCGGCGAAGTCAAGGACGATATGGCACAGGAGCTGGATCAGCTGCAGGAACAGATTGGAATTCCGGTCGTTTTCATCGAAGCAAGCCTTGTCAGCACCGGCGATGCCTTCCGCACCTTGGGAGAGCTGCTCGATTGTCAGGAGCAGGCAAACAAAATTGCAGACTACTGCGATCAGGCAGTCAGCGAAGCGCAGGAAAATGCAGCATCCATCCCTGAGGAGGAGCGCAAAAGTGTCTACTATGGTCTGTATGAGGATGGATTGACCACCTGTGCACAGGGATCGTTTCACACCGAGGTCATCGACCTGGTAGGTGCAGTCAACTGTGCAGAGATGGAAAATGCCGGCAGCGGTTTTACCGAGATCAGCTTTGAACAGCTGCTCAACTGGCAGCCGGATGTTGTACTGCTGGACACCCAGTCGATGGTGGATGCAGCACCGACCGACGCGCTGTGGAAGGAGCTGACAGCGGTACAGAACGGTCAGGTTTACAAGATTCCGACCGAGCCGTACAGCTTTTTGGATCAGCCGCCGGCAGCTAACCGTATCATCGGTATCAAGTGGCTGGGGAATCTCCTCTATCCAGAGGTTTATGACTATGATATGGTCAAAGAGGTACAGGATTTTTATCAGCTGTTCTACCGCTATGAGCTGAGCGATCAGGAAGCACAGGAGCTGCTGGGACAGTGATAAAAAAATGCGATGTCTGGTGTCAAAACCAGACATCGCATTTTTTTATACTCGTATGAAAAAGGGGGCCTTGCTATCGGATCAGTGAGCGAAACAACTTTTCCGGCATCGTGCTGGAGAAAATTTCCCACAGCCGGTCACGGGCATGGTCGCAGCAAAAGAAGTTGGGAGAGGTTTGCTCCCATGCGTCGGCGGTTCCATAGAGGAAGGTGGACCAGTTGGGAGCAAGGCTCTTTCCGTTTGCAAGCGCTGTGACAGAAAGATTTTGCAGCAAAAAATCAAATCCCTGTCGGTAGCTTTTAGAGGACGGATGAGAAACCTCTTTGAGAAAGGTGGTATCCACCGGCGGTTTATCCAGCAGCAGGGAGTAGATCTGTTCGGCTTCCGGAGGCAGCGGCTTGGAGGTGCGCACCTGCTTGAGAAGGTAGTAGGCTTCGGCGGACAGATAGGTGGTGCGCTTTTGAAAGACCTTGCAGTAAAACAGCTGATGGTTGTCGATCAGCTCGACAACGTCACTCCAGCTGCATCCAATGTCTTCCAGAGAGGGCAGCAGAGGATTTTGGTTGCAGAGAAGGATTCCATGTTTTTCAAGGTAGCAAAGCAGTTGATTCATCAATGAATCCCTCCTTTAGGAAAGAGGCGTCTCCGAAAAGGTGATGACGACAATCTGCGCATAATCGCTGTCAATTTCTTCCGGATGCTCCAGCGCATAGTCCGGTATGTAAGAGGTGTGGGAGGCCTGCCCATTCGCATAGCCGTAGTACACCTGCAGGGCAATCGGCTTTTCAGGTTCGATCTCGACGCGGCTGCTCAGCAGAGCAGTGGAGTGGGAGGAATAGGTGGGAGCGTTTTCATCGGGTGTTGGAGAGGAATGGGTGAAGCCGTGCGGTCCCTGCACCGCGAGGGAGAGGATCGCACCGGTTTCTTCGTCCTGCTTGATTGCAATGCGGCCGTGAAACGGGAAGGTGTCCTCGTCAAGGCTGGAAGAATATGTCCTGGGCTCACTCCAGCTTCCGTTCTCAAGCTCCATCGTCTGAATCGAAAAGGATTTGCCAAGGAAGGTGGTGAAGTCAAACAGGATTGGCTCCTGTGCTCCCACGAGTTTTAATATATCTGTTTCCTCCTGCGAAAGTTCCGCAGCAGAAACATAGCTCTGATTTTTCTCCTGCTGCTGGGTGCAGCCACAAAGAACAGCAGTCAGCACAAAAAGGCTTGTCAGCAAAAGAACGAGTTGTTTCATCAAAACCTCCTATTGTTTTAAGCGGGTTCTTTGTCCGAAAAGGTGACGGTAATCATCTGTACATCGTCGCTGGTAAAGGCTTCAGGGTGAGCAAGCGGGTCGGTCGCTACCGCTCCGTTGCTGATATTTCCAGGTTTGTCTGCACAGAAAATCAGCAGGTAAACCGGCTGATTGAGGGTGACGGTGGATTCGTTCTGGTTGGCGGCTGCACTGCGCAGCTCATAGGTGGAGGAGTTGGAGAATTCCGCACTGCGCAGACAGGTGCCGTCGCCCAGCTGTGCTGCGACCGAGGTTAAACCAAAGTTGTCGGAGGCGGTGCTGTAATTAAGCGCCATGCGGCCTTGCATCGGCTGAGAGGCATCCTCATTGGTCAAAGAAAAAATCTGTGTTTCCTCGCTGACCCACTGGCCGTCTTGTAAGGTCATACGGTCGATCGACATGAATTTTGCGCCCTCCACATGGTAGTCCATGACGAGCGGCAGCGTCTGGTGGGTAAGCTGCAGCAGATCGCGCTCCGATTCGGTCAGCTTGACCGGCTGGAGATAGCTGCCGGTCTGCATCTGGCAGCCGCACAGCAGACTGAGCAAAAGGACAAGGGAAAGAAAAATACCGGAGATTCGTTTCATTCATCAGCACCTCATTTCCAAAGTAGGATCTGCCTTTATCATATCATGGAATATCTGGGAAAACAAGGAGGTTTGTAAAAGAAGAAAAAGAATATTTATAGATAAAATGAATAAAAATACTCGGATTGACAAGGGGAAAATTGTGTGATATAGTAAAATACAGAAAAGAGCATTTGCGGATCATATCGACGATCTGCAAATGCTCTTTTTTCGTTGCAAACAAAGATACAAAAGATACAGAGGAGGAACAACGCATGTCAAACAACCCATGGAGCGAGCGTATCTACAAGCAGGTCATTCCGTTTTTGATTGAAACACTGGGCGGATTTCTGGTAGCGGTATCCATCGACAGCTTTGCGGTCAACGGAGAGTTTCCGCTGACCGGTTTTTCCGGCATTGCCATGATCTTTAACCGTCTGCTGGGAATGCCGATCGGTGTCACCATTCTGCTCTTGAATGTGCCGCTGGCATTTTTGTGCTACCGGCTGTTGGGCAGACACTTTTTCCTGCGCTCCATCCGTTGTATGGTCATTTCTTCCTTTTTTATCGACTATGTAGGACCTCTGCTGCCGGCGTATCAAGGCGATCGCCTGCTGGCAGCGCTGTGCACCGGCGTCATTATGGGAGTTGGATATGGACTGATCTATCTGCAAAACTCATCGACCGGCGGTGCGGACTTTGTGGTGATGTCTTTGAAGGTGCTGCGCCCGCATTTGTCGCTGGGAAAAATCATCTTTCTGACCGACTTTGTCATTGTCATGACCGGCGGCATTCTCTTTGGAGATGCAGACGGCATTATCTACGGCCTGATCATCAACTTCATCTTTTCGGTGGTGATCGACAAGGTGATGTACGGCGCCAATGCCGGCAAGCTGACGCTGATTGTCACCGAGCACGGAGAGCGCATCTCCCAGACCATCGAGGACACCTGTCACCGCGGTTCCACCCGTCTGACCGCCTTCGGCGGCTACAAAGGAGAGGACAAGCAGGTGGTGATGTGTGCCTGCAGCGACAAGCAGATGTATCAGGTGCAGCAGGCGGTCAAAGCGGCAGATCCAGCCTCCTTTATGGTGGTGCTGGAATCCAACGAGGTCCATGGCGAAGGATTTAAATATCTCCAGATGGGTGACTAAGCCCATTTTGCTGCAATAATCTCGTCGGTGCGGTAGAAGGCAAACCAAAGCTGGAGCGCCATGCAGCTCCATACAAACGGCTCGCAGAAGCAGACGCCCAGATAGCCGACCATCGGGATGAGCAGCAGAGCAAACAGCAGCTTGCCGAGCAGCTCGATGATGCTGGAAAACAGCGGGACGATTTTGCGTCCCATGCCCTGTAATCCGCTGCGGAGGTTCAGCAGGATGCCAAGCGGAATAAAGAAGGGAACATTGATATACAGATACAGCGAGCCGGTGTCCAGCAGGAACTGATCGGAGGAGCCGCTCATCAATCCGACCAACGCCGGTGCGGCAAAGACAATCAGCACGGTGACCGCCAATGAATAGGCGATGGTGATCAGGTTGGCTTGGAACATTCCCTGGCGGATGCGGCGATATTGATTGGCACCCTTGTTCTGGGAGGTGAAGGTGGCGACGGCGGCTGAGATGGTCGAGGTGGGCATACTCAGCAGATTGAACAGCTTGCGGGCAGTGGTATGCGCGGCGATGACCGAGGTGCCCAGCACATTGATGGCGCCCTGCAAAACGACCGTTCCCATCGACACGATGGACAGCATAAAGCCCATCGAAAAGCCCTGTCCCAGCAGCTCCTGATAGAGGCTTGGTTCAAACACGAAGTCCTTTCCGGAGGGAACCAGCGCAGGAACTTTGCGCAGAATAAAGATCAGGCAGAAGATGCAGCAGACTCCCTGTGCGATGACGGTAGCGACGGCAGCACCGGCGATGCCCATGGAAAAGCGGGTCATAAAGAGAAAGTCCAGCGCGATATTCAGCACCGAGGCGATCAGCAGGATGACCAGCGGAGTTACACTGTCGCCGATGGCGCGCAGCAGTGCTGCTCCGAGATTGTACAGCATGGTAATGGCGACTGCCATACAGATAATGCTGATATAACCATAGGCTTCGTCCAGAATTTCCGCCGGCGTTTTCAAAAGCACCAGCAGCGGTCGGAGCGCAAGGGAGGAGAGCAGCATCAGAATGGCGCTCAGTCCAAGGCTGAGCAGCAGCGAAGCAGCCACGGTGCGTTTGAGCTTTTGACGGTCGCCGCTGCCCCAAAAGCAGGCGGCGACGATGCCAAATCCACTGCCGACGCCATTGGCAAAGCCGATAATCAGCTCAAAGACAGCGGAGGTGGAACCGATAGCAGCCAGCGACTGGTCGCCCAGAACGTTGCCGACAATCATGGTGTCGGCGGTATTGTACAGCTGCTGAAAAAGGTTGGAGATAAACAGCGGAATGGCAAAGACCAGCATCGCACGAAGGATGCTGCCACGGGTTAGATCAACGGTTCGGTTTTTCATAAAAGCTTCCTCTTTTCCACAAGAATGGAGATCAAGATATAACTGGACACATTATAGCACAGGCCTTTTTGCAGGGGCTATTGGCAAAATCGAAAAATGTTTCTGCCCATCCGATGAGATTTCAGGGAAATTTTGCAGGGATGAAAGCAAAGAACTTCAAACAGACAACCGGCGGCAAAAGAAAATCATTGTGATGAAAAAAAGAAAAATGCTATAAAAATAAGGAAAACAGCTTGTAATCCAAATAAGAGCAGCAGTGGCTGTTTTGTCGGATTTTTCAAGAACAAATCGGCAAAAATTCATTGGGAAAAAGTGTTTTAAAAATTGCGGATTTGTGGTATATTGTACTTGATAAAAAACACAAAAGCAGGGT
Organism: uncultured Negativibacillus sp.; assembly: GCF_944388365.1. Lineage (GTDB taxonomy): Bacteria > Bacillota > Clostridia > Oscillospirales > Ruminococcaceae > Negativibacillus. Next base: position 34,642 of record NZ_CALXIN010000009.1, read on the forward strand.
GTCAGGGCACAAAAAAATTTTGATTTTGGTGGAGAAAATGCACAAAAATCAAAGGGATGAAAAAAAGTTTCCAAACGAGTTTGGAGGAACTGATTAGGAAAGTTTAATCTTTTTATTGTTTCTGTATAAGAATGGATGAAAAATTCTTTTTCATCAAAACTTGCAAAGGACAACTTTTGGTGCTACATTAAAACACATAATGCTTTTGTTCGGATTTTTAAAGGGGTATATACATGGGGGATCTGACCCTGTGTTTATCAAAACGGAAAGAAAAGTACAGATAAAAACTGATTGCAGTGTCGAACAGACAAACTGCTTTCTTTCCACAGTAATTTCATAAAAGCATATAGAAACAACCGGGAGGGAAACACGATGAGAGAGATTAATGCCAAGGACATTACCGCACAGGTAAAACGTCTTTGCATGGAAGCAAACTCCTATCTTCCTGAGGACATCAAGGAGAAGATTTGCGCAAGCGAAGCGTCCGAACCCTGGGCACTGGCAAAGAACATTCTGGGCATCATCCGTGAAAACTACATGATCGCCGAGGAAAACTATGTTCCAGTCTGCCAGGATACCGGCGTTGCCTGCGTCTTTCTGGAGATTGGACAGGACGTCCACATCGTTGGAAATCTGGAAGAGGCAATCAATGAGGGTGTCAGAGAGGGTTACACCGAAGGATGCCTGCGCAAATCGGTGGTAAGAGATCCATTGGATCGTGTCAACACAACCGATAACACACCAGCTATGATCTATTATGATATCGTCCCAGGGGATGGTTTCAAACTGACCGTAGCTCCAAAGGGATTTGGCAGCGAGAATATGAGCCAGATCAAGATGCTCAAACCGTCCGATGGTCTGGAAGGTGTCAAGGCATTCATCCTCAAAGCAGTACAGGATGCAGGTCCGAACCCATGTCCGCCAATCGTTGTCGGTGTTGGCATCGGCGGTACCTTCGACAAAGCAGCACTGCTTGCAAAGAAGGCGCTGATGAGAAACACAAATGTCCGCAACGCAGACCCGTTCTATGCAAACCTGGAAGAAGAGATGCTTGAAAAGATCAACGCGCTGGGCATTGGTCCGCAGGGTGTCGGCGGCAAGACAACCGCACTGGCAGTCAACATCGAAAAGATGCCGACCCACATTGCCGGCTTGCCAATCGCAGTCAACATCAACTGCCATGTAACACGTCATAAATCTGTAGAGTTATAAGAGGAGAAGGTTATGGAAAAAAGAATAACAACTCCACTTACCTTAGAGCAGGTAAAGGACTTAAAATGTGGAGACAGCGTATTGATTTCGGGAGTTATTTACACAGCCAGAGACGCAGCACACAAACGTCTGTGTGAGCTGGTTGCACAGGGCAAGGAACTGCCGTTTGACCCGACAGACTCGGTCATTTATTATGTTGGCCCTGCACCTGCAAAGGGCAATCAGGTCATCGGTTCGGCAGGACCTACCACCAGCTATCGTATGGATGCTTACTCTCCAACGATGATCAAACTGGGTCAGAGAGGCATGATCGGCAAGGGCAAACGCAGCCCTGAGGTTATTGCAGCAATGAAAGAACATGGCGCAGTTTACTTTGGTGCCATCGGCGGCGCTGGAGCTCTGCTGTCCCGCTGCATCAAAAAAGCAGAGATCATCGCTTATGAGGATCTGGGTGCAGAGGCGCTCAGACGTCTGGAAGTAGAAGACCTGCCGGCATTTGTTATCATCGACTGCGAAGGCAACAACCTGTACGAGACCGGACCGAAGGAATATCTTGAATCCATCCGGTAACCGATATTATTCACGAAACATTTGATGAAGAGGTGCAAATAACATGGAAAAGAAAAAACTGGTCCTGGGCGTTATCGGTGCAGACGTTCATGCAGTAGGAAACGCCATTCTCAACCGTGCATTTCTGGATGCTGGCTTTGATGTTACCAACCTGGGCGTACTGGTTCCACAGGAAGAATTTATCAAAGCAGCTGTCGAGGTTGGCGCAGACGCAATCATCGTTTCTTCCCTCTACGGTCAGGGCGAAATCGACTGCACCGGCATGAGAGAAAAATGCGATGAGGCTGGCCTGAAAGGTATCCTGCTGTATGCAGGCGGCAACCTGGTTGTTGGTAAAGTACCGGTTGAAGAAATCGAAAGACGTTACAAAGCAATGGGCTTTGACCGTGCATTTGGTCCTGGCACCGATCCACAGGTTACCATCGACTGCCTGAAAAAAGACTTCGGTATTGAATAAGGCTTTCTTGTCTGAACAGTTATTTTAAAGAAGGTGAAGGCAATGAAGCCGGTTTTACTGATAGATTTTGGAAGTACATATACAAAGATCACTGCAGTTGATGTAGACGCCGAACAGATTCTGGGAACAGCACAGAGCTATACCACCATCGAGACGGACATCATCAACGGTTTGAACAACGCTTTGGCGATTCTGCGGGAAAAGATCGGCAACATTGAGTTTCAGGAACAGTATGCCTGCTCGAGTGCAGCCGGCGGACTGCGGATGGTTGCCATCGGACTGGTGCCGGAGCTGACTGCAAAGGCAGCAAGACAGGCATCGCTGGGTGCCGGCGCCAAGGTGCTGAAAACCTACTCCTACGAGCTGACCGAAAAGGATCTGCAGGAGATCGACCAGATCAACCCTGATATTTGTCTGCTGACCGGCGGTACCGACGGCGGCAACAAGGAAAATATCGTTTACAATGCGCACATGCTGGCAAAAGCCAAGAACAACTTCCCGATCATCATTGCGGGTAACCGCAACTGTTCCGATCAGTGTGAGGAGATCCTCAAGGACAAGCAGACCTATGTCTGTGAAAACGTAATGCCAAGACTGGATATTCCAAACGTAGAACCGGTACAGAAAAAGATCCGCAGCCTGTTTTTGGAGCAGATTGTCAAGGCAAAGGGCTTAAGCAACGCAGAGCAGTTGATTCAGGGCATCCTGATGCCGACTCCTTCGGCGATGCTGACCGCCATGAAGCTGCTGGCAAAGGGCACCAAAACCGAAAGCGGCATCGGCGACCTGGTCGGCGTGGACCTGGGCGGCGCAACCACCGACATCTATTCGATGTCCTTTGGTCTGCCGACCACAGGCATGACCGCATTAAAAGGTCTGCGTGAGGAATACGCAAAACGTACCGTTGAAGGCGACATCGGCATGCGTTACAGCATCCACGGCATTGTGGATGCCACCGATATTTCGAGAGTATCCGAGCTGTCGGGACTGGATGAGGAGCGCTGCAAAGAGCTGATCGACTATCTGGGAACCCACACCGATGTGGTTCCATCCGACGATGACGCTGAGCTGGAAGCGATTGACTATGCACTTGCTTCGCTCGCCATCGAGGTAGCGGTCACCCGTCATGCAGGACGCCTGGAACAGTACTATTCCCCAATGGGAATCAGCTATATGCAGACCGGCAAGGACCTGACCGCCGTCAAGACGGTTGTCGTTACCGGAGGCGCATTGATTCATACCAAGAGAACAGCCGAGATTGCATCTCATGCGCTGTTCAGCCCAATCGACGCATTCTCCCTCAAACCGAAGGACGCAGAAGTTCTGGTGGACAGAAAGTACATCCTTGCAGCGATGGGACTTCTGAGCACCGAATATCCTGATGTGGCATTGAGAATCATGAAAAAGGAGCTGGTAAAAGATGGAAATGATTGATATCAAAAATAAAAAGCTGAGAGACGACGAATTTTATAAAATCCGTAAAGAAGTTCTGGCAACATGGGAAACCGGTAAAGAGGTAGACCTGGACGAAGCAATCGCTTACCACAAATCCCTGCCAGAGCACAAGATCTTCTCCAACAAGCTCAACAAAGCAAAGAAAGAGGGCAAGACCCTGGTTCAGCCAAGAGCTGGTGTTGGTCTGATCGAAAACCATATCGAACTGCTCAAACATCTGCAGGATGCCGGCGAGGCTGACCTGCTGCCAACCACCATCGACTCCTATACCCGTCAGAACCAGTATGAAAACTGTGCTGAAGGTATCCGTCGTGAAAAAGAAGGTATGGCAAACGGCAATTTCCATCCATTCCTCAACGGCTTCCCAGCAGTAAACCATGGTGTCAAAGGCTGCCGTCAGGTTGTTGATGCTTTGGACACCCCACTGCAGGTAAGACATGGTACACCTGATGCAAGACTGCTGACCGAAATCGCTTACGCAGGCGGCTTTACCTCCTACGAAGGCGGCGGTATCTCCTACAACATTCCATACGCTAAAAATATTCCGATTGAGCAGACCATGTATGACTGGCAGTACGTTGACCGTCTGACCGGTATCTATGAGGAAGCTGGCGTAGCCATCAACCGTGAGCCATACGGCCCTCTGACCGGCACTCTGGTTCCACCATGTATCTCTCACTCGGTTGCAATTATCGAGGCTCTGGCTGCTGCTGAGCAGGGTGTTAAGAACATCACCGTTGGTTACGGCCAGCTGGGTAACCAGATCCAGGACGTTGCTGCAATCAGAACCCTGCAGGAACTGACCGATGAGTACATGCACAAATTCGGTTACTACGATGTCAACATCACCACCGTATTCCATCAGTGGATGGGCGGCTTCCCAGCAGACGAAGCAAAAGCATTCGGCGTTATCTCCTGGGGTGCTGCTTGTGCTGCTCTGGCAAAAGCAACCAAGGTTATCGTTAAGACTCCTCACGAGGCTGCCGGCGTTCCAACCAAGGAAGCAAATGCACAGGGTCTGCGCTGCACCAAACAGCTGACCAACATGCTGGTTGACCAGGTTACCGTTGGAAGCCGTATGGAGCATGAAAAAGAAGTTATCAAGGCAGAAACCAGATGCATCATGGACAAAGTTATCGCTCTGGGACATGGCGACATCATCTTGGGTGCAATCGCTGCAATCAATGCAGGCGTTATCGATATCCCATTCGGTCCTGCAAAATGCAACGCAGGCATCATGCTGCCAGCTCGTGACAACGGCGGCGCTGTTCGCATTCTGGAAACCGGCAACCTGCCATTCACCGACGATCTGAAGAAGTTCCACAGAGAAAAACTGGAAGAACGTGCAAAAGCTGAAAACCGTCAGGTATCCTTCCAGATGGTTATCGACGACGTTTATGCAATCAGCAAAGGTCGTCTGGTTGGCAGACCAAAATATTAATCCATACCGTCAGCAGACGGCAAAAGCCGTTTTCTGAACATAGATTGCCATACGGTGATTGAGAATGAAATACCCAAAGGGGGCACGCTTTTGCCCCTTTGGGTTAAATAAGAAGGGAGATTTTTAAAATGAAAATCGTAGACGTAGTATGCGCACCAGGCCGTACAGGTTTCTTCTTTGACGACCAGAAAGCAATCAAAGCCGGAGCAGTTTCTGATGGCGCTGCTTACTTTGGCGACACAATGACTCCAGGCTTCAAATCCATCCGTCAGGCTGGCGAATCCATCTCGGTTATGCTGGTTCTGGAAGATGGTCAGGTTGCATGGGGCGACTGTGCAGCAGTTCAGTACTCCGGTGCAGGCGGCCGTGACCCTCTGTTCCTGGCAGAAGATTTCATTCCGGTTATCGACAAATACATCAAACCTGCTCTGGTAGGTAAAGAAGCAGACAACTTCAGAGAGCTGACCAAGATGATGGAAGCAATCGAAGTTGACGGCAAGAGACTGCATACCGCAATCCGTTACGGCGTTTCCCAGGCAATTCTGGATGCTGTTGCAAAATCCAGCAAACGTCTGATGAGCGAAGTTGTTGCTGACGAATACGGCACAACCGTTTCCGAGACTCCAATTCCGATCTTCACCCAGTCCGGTGACAACAGATATGAAAACGCTGACAAGATGATCCTCAAAGGCGCTGCAATCCTGCCACACGCACTGATCAACAACGTAGAGACCAAACTGGGCCGCGACGGTTCCAAGCTCAAAGAGTACGTTTGCTGGCTGCGTGACCGTATCCTCAAACTGCGCACCGATGAGTCCTACTGCCCAATCTTCCACATCGACGTATATGGAACCATTGGTCAGGCATTCGGCGACGAGAACTACAAAGCAATGGCAGATTACCTGGCAGAGCTCGAAGAAGCTGCTAAACCATTCCACCTGAGAATCGAAGGCCCAATGGATGCAGGCGAAAGAGAAAAACAGATGCTCTGCCTGAAAGGTCTGAGAGAAGAAGTTGACAGACGTGGCATCAATGTTGAGCTGGTTGCTGACGAATGGTGCAACACTCTGGAAGATGTTATCTACTTCTGCGACAACAAAGCAGGCCACATGGCTCAGATCAAGACCCCAGACCTCGGCGGTATCAACAATACCATCGAAGCAGTTCTGTACTGTAAAGATCATGGCTTCGGCGCATACCAGGGCGGTACCTGCAACGAGACAGACCGTTCCTGCCAGGTTTGCGTAGACTGCGCTATGGCTACAAAACCAGACCAGATCCTTGCAAAACCAGGTATGGGTGTTGACGAAGGTTACATGATCGTTTACAACGAGATGAACCGTGTTCTCGCTCTGAGAAAAGCAAAAAAATGCTAAGCTGCATCACGCAGATAGCTTGATAATCTGAGATGGGATAGGGATTCTGGCACAGAATCCCTATCCGCGTATTAAACGATACAGGACAGGGGGGCATATCATGTCGTACATCAGCCATTTGTACAGTATCTATTTTGCACCTAGAGGAAATGGACGTATGGCCGAGCTGGGAATGCAGATTGCCCAGCAGTATTTGAGACCGAGCGACAAACTGATCGGTGTCATTGGAGATGCAGGTTCGGGAAAGAGCATGCTGGTAAAGGGAATGTTCCCGGGCTTGGAGCTGACAAATGACGACGAAGGAGTCAATGTTCGCCCTCTGCCGCTGCTGGAGATGCTGGATGACCCGCTGGGAATGGGAAGCATCAGCAAGAAAGGATTTTCCCTGTTTGCAACACCGCACACCTATCACCTTGATATCCGTTTTGAACAGGGCTTTACCCAGTGTCCGGAACTGGCCAGAGCGATCATGGCGGCGATCAAAAAAGGAAAGCGTGTCGTAGTGGAACATTTCGATCTGGTGTATCCTTTCCTGAAAAGGGAGGAGAGCGAACTGCCGGTCAACGCCGATCTGATGGTTGGCGTCGGTGAAGAAGTCATCGTCACAAGACCGGACCTGTTTGGCCCGATTCCACAGGACATTGCCAACATCGTTTTCAAGTCGATCCGTTACCGCAAGATGGTCCATTCTGCGGAGGATATCACCGGTTACTTCCTCTCGCATGGACGGCCGGAAACCTATGAGCACGCGGATGTAAAACATGGCTTTGTACTGTGTTTCAAGGAAAAACCGATCGTTTCGCTCAGTGCGATTGAAGATAAGGTCAATGCGGTCATCGAACAGGATATTCCGATTTCCTTCCACGATGATGAACACATCAACATTGGTGACATTGTCTATGCATGTACAGCCCCGCGCAATCATGTTCGCAGCACCGGTGAAATCGAAGGCTTTACCCTGATTAAGGATATTCCATACGATCCGGTAAGAAAATGTTATCTGATCGTTGGACTGGTTGGTCAGAAGGAAGCACCGAAGATTGGCGCGGATATCGACAAGATCGAACGAATCTATTAACAGAAACGGGACAAAGGCTGCACACAATTTCAGGTGCGGCCTTTCTTGTCTGGATTTCAGAAGGGAATGTTTGTTATGCAGAAAGGTTGTATCCAGCTTTATTACGGAGATGGCAAGGGCAAAACGACCGCAGCCATCGGTCAGATTGTTCGCTGTGTAGGTCACGGTTTTAAGGTGCTGGTCTATCAGTTCCTCAAAGAGCCAAACAGCGGCGAGGTCAGTGTCATCAAATCGCTGCCAGGGGTGGAGTACATCGAAAACGAAGGTCCAATCCCGTTTATGTTTAACCTGACACCGGAACAGCAGGAATTTTACAAGGAAAAATTCCAGAAAAAATTTGATGAGGTCAGAGAAAAATATTTCTCGGGCGAGTATGATCTGGTTGTGCTGGATGAGGTGATCGACGCTTACAACCTCGGCACCATTCCAAAGGAGCAGCTGCACGAGATGATGGACAAGCGACCGGAAGGCACCGAGCTGGTCATCACCGGTCACCAGTATGGAATGGACATCAGCGAGCTGACCAATCGTGCAGATTATGTCACCAAGTTTGTCAAGGAAAAACATCCCTTTGACCTTGGTATGCCATGCAGAAAAGGCATTGAAGAATAAAGTCCCTTTGGACATCGTCCAGATTTCCAAATTTCTCGGAAAGGATGTAGCATGAACATGAAAATCACAACAAGCGCGGTCGCAGGCACTCTGGAGTCCAGCGACGTGTATGTCAAGGTAGAACCTTGTGACAAACTGGAGATCGAGATTGAATCGGTGGTTTATAACCAGTTTGCAGAGGAAATCAAAAAGAGCATCATGGAAGTTGTTGAGGAGCTGGGTGTTGACAGCGGCAAAATCTCCATCAACGACAAAGGAGCCATCGACTGTGTCATTAAAGCGCGTGTAGAAACCGCCATCAAGAGAGCAGGAGGGGAAAACTAATGAGAAGATCCATGTTATTTATCCCTGGCAACACTCCAAACCTGCTGATGAACGGTGACGTTCTGGGCGCCGACAGCATTATCCTCGACCTGGAGGACGCTGTTTCTCCGGCAGAAAAGGATTCTGCCCGTATTCTGGTTCGTAACGCGCTCAAATCGCTGCACTACAAAGGCTGCGAAATCATCATCCGTATCAATCCGGTTGAAACCGACTACTGGACCCATGACCTGGATGAGATCATTCCGCTCAAACCAAATATGATTATGCCTCCAAAGGTAAGCTGCGCACAGGATGTAAAGACCGTTTCCGAATACATCGCAAAGCTGGAGGAAAAATGCGGATTTGAAAAGAACACCGTCAAGCTGATTCCTCTGATTGAAACAGCAATGGGCGTTGAAAATGCTTTCCAGATCGCTTCTGCCGACGAGAGAGTTGCAGCGCTGTTCCTGGGCGGCGAGGACCTCACCGCTGACCTGCGCTGCAAGAGAACCAAAGAGGGCAACGAAATCTTCTATGCCCGCACCAGACTGGTTTGTGCAGCTCGTGCCTGCGGCGTCGATGTCTACGACACACCATTCACTGATGTCGACGATATTGATGGTCTGTACACCGATGCACAGTTTGCAAAATCCCTGGGCTTCTCCGGCAAGGCTTCGATCTCTCCAAGACACGTTGAGGGCATCAATGAGGTGTTCAGCCCAACACAGGCCGAAATCGACTATGCGCATGAAGTCATGGAGACCATCCGCATCGCCAAGGAACAGGGCAAGGGCGTTGTATCGCTCAGAGGCAAGATGATCGACGCTCCAATCGTAGAGCGTGCAAGACAGGTCATCGAGATGGAAAAAGCGATGTTTGGAGGCACAGAAGACGATGAGTAAGTTAGTAGCATCTATCAAAGAAGCAATCGAACAGTGTGGATTGAAGGATGGCATGACCATCTCGTTCCACCATCACATGAGAAACGGCGACTATGTGCTGAACATGGTGCTGGATCAGATCGCAAAGATGGGCTTCAAAAACCTGACTGTCAATGCAAGCTCTATTTTTGATGTTCATGAGCCAATTATCGAACACATCAAAAACGGCGTTGTCACCGGCATCGAGTGCAACTACATGGGCGCAAAGGTCGGCAAGGCAATCTCTGAGGGTATCATGGACAAACCGGTTGTTTTCCGCAGCCACGGCGGCCGTGCTTCCGATATGGAAAAAGGCACCTCGGTGATCGACATTGCCTTCATCGCAGCTCCTACCTCCGATGACATGGGCAACTGCACCGGTAAAGTCGGCAAATCTGCCTGCGGTTCCATCGGCTATGCTTTTGCTGATGCCATGAACGCAAAGAAGGTTGTTGTTATCACCGATAACCTGGTAGAGTATCCGCTGGTTGACTTCTCGATTCCAGAAGTTTACGTCGACTGCGTTGTCGCTGTTGACCAGATCGGCGATCCTGCAGGTATCGTTTCCGGTACCACCAAGATCACCCGTGACCCAGTTGGTCTGAAGATGGCAAGCTATGCGGCAAAGGTTATCGAAGCATCCGGTCTGCTCAAAGACGGCTTCTCCTTCCAGACCGGTGCAGGCGGCGCAACGCTGGCTACCGCAAAATATGTCAAAGAGATGATGCTGGAAAAAGGCATTCAGGGCAGCTACGGCATGGGCGGTATCACCGGATACATGGTTGACATGCTCCAGGAAGGCTGCTTCAAAGCGCTGCTGGACGTTCAGTGCTTCGACCTGAAAGCAGTTGAGTCGATCCGCACCAATCCAAAGCACATGGAAGTTTCTGCAACCCAGTATGCAGGTGTCAGCGGCAAGAGCGCCGGCGTTGACAATCTGGACGTTGTACTGCTGGGTGCAACCCAGGTTGACCTTGACTTTAACGTCAACGTACATACCGACTCCAACGGCTACATCATGGGCGGTTCCGGAGGCCACTGCGACACCGCAGCAGGTGCAAAACTGGCGATCATCATCGCTCCGCTGACCCGTGCTAGACTGCCGCTGGTTGTAGACAGATGTCTGTGCATCTCCACCCCGGGCAAGACCGTCGATGTTGTTGTTACCCAGAGAGGTATCGCAGTCAACACTGCAGGCGGCAAGAATCAGGAACTCAAACAGAAACTGATCGACGCCAAACTGCCGGTTGTTGAGATTGCTGACCTCAAACGGATGGGCGAGGAGCTGGCTGGCGTACCGAAGCCAATCAAGATGGGCGACAAAGTCGTAGCGAAGGTTATTTACCGCGACGGAACCCTGCTGGATGAAATCCACTCGGTAAAATAAAAGGATGGTCTGCTCTGTGAAGAGCTCTGGAAAGACAGGGGAAAACATCAGGGCAGAAAAATAGATAAAACACATCTGTCCGTACAGGACGATCAAAAACCTCCGTTTCAGCGATGAAACGGAGGTTTTTCCACGTTATGAGAAAAGTTCGTGGAAAGAAAGAGGGCGGGAGGGCAGATTTTTCTCTTTAAAACAAGACGGGAAAAGGGTATAATAGAACAATAAAGAGCAAAATAATAGGTAAAGGATGGTGTTTTATGACAACGTTTTTGTATCAGGGACATGGCAGCTTTCGACTGGTTACCGACCAGGGAACGGTCGTTTACATCGACCCATTTGCAGGGGAAGGCTACGACCTGCCTGCCGATCTGGTGCTGGTTTCCCATGAGCACGGCGACCACAATCAGGTGGGACTGGTGCAGCTGAAGCCGGACGGACGTGTGCTTCGTGCAGCGGACTTTCTGCGCGGTGGAAGCTACGGCAGCGTGCAGCAAAATGATGTGCTGGTGCAAAGCTGTGCTGCCTACAACAAGAATCATCCCAAATCTTCCTGTGTAGGCTTTGTCCTCAGCGCAGGAGGCAAAAAGCTGTATCTTGCCTGTGACACCTCCGAGACCGAGGAGATGAAGACGCTGGCGGACGAGCATCTGGACTATGCCTTTTTGCCGATCGACGGCATCTATAACATGGATGCGAAGGAAGCAGCACACTGCGCCAAGATCATCGGCGCAAAACAGAATGTGCCGGTACATATGAAGCCAGGAGAACTGTTCTCGCAGCAGATGGCGGAGAGCTTTGATGCAGACAACCGCCTGATTGTAAAGCCAGGACAGACAATCTGCTGGTAATAAACCAACAACGGATAAAGTGAGGAAGGTCAATGGAATACAGCCAGTTTTATGAGGAGTTCGGCGCGCCGTTTACCGGCAGAAAGAAAAAACGTCTGGAAGAATTTTTGCATCGGATGGAACTGCAATATGATACCGGCGTGGAATATACCGTCAATCTGGTCACCCAGGAGGGAGAAATCGCTGCGACCGGTTCGCTTGAACACAATGTGCTCAAGTGTGTGGCAGTGGATGACCGTTATCAGGGGATGGGTCTGTCCTCCCGCGTGGTCACTCTGCTGTTAAACCACGCCAATGAACAGGGAGAGCATCACCTCTTTGTGTTTACCAAGCCCAAAAATATCGCGATGTTTTCCGATTTGGGCTTCTATCCAATCATTCAGACCAAGGATGTCCTACTGATGGAAAACGTGCGCGATGGTATCCGCCAGTATGTCGCACAGCTGGACCGCCCGCAGATGCCGGTGAAAACGGTGGGCGCAATCGTTGCAAACTGCAATCCGTTCACCAACGGCCACCGCTATCTGATTGAAACTGCCGCTGCCCAGTGCGACGCACTGCATCTGTTCGTGCTGTCCGAGGACCGCAGTACCTTTCCGGCGGCGGTACGCTACCAACTGGTTAAGGAAGGAATCCAGGGCATCGACAACGTAATTCTGCACCAGACCTCCGATTATCTGATTTCCTCGGCGGTGTTCCCGACCTATTTTATCAAGGAACAGGGCCGCGCTGAACAGATCAACTGTGAATTAGACCTGCGTATCTTCTGCGAATATTTTGCCAAAGAGCTGAACATCACCCGTCGCTTTGTGGGAACCGAGCCGTTTTGTCCGGTGACCAGCGCCTACAATCGGGAGATGAAGAGGATTCTTTCCGAGTATCACATCGAGGTAGTGGAGATTCCCCGCAAAAAACAGGACGAGGTGGAGATCAGCGCCTCCAAGGTCAGAGCGTGCATGATCGAAGGCGACTATGACACCATCCGACGCATCGTACCGGAGAGTACGCTGCGCTATCTGCTCAGCGACGATGGACAAAAGCTGGCTGCACGGATGCGGGAGGAGAACCACAAGGCATGAGAAAGCAGCGTTATCTGGAAGAAATTTTGCAGCGTCCTCCTCTTTCGATGCAGCAGATTCTGGACGCGCGGGAACAGCGGGTGCAGCGCCAGAACCGCATGATGAAATTGCAGGAGGGAACGCTTGTCAGCTTTACGCTGAATATTGCCGGCGCAGTCAAGGCTGCGCCGCTTTTTTCCCGCGCCTTTGCCGAGGGCAAGCGCAGAATTTTGTCCCAGCTGCAGTATAGCGGAATCTCGGTCCTCCTGCAGGAGGAATCGAGCGGAGAAACAGGCGAGGAACTCTATCTGTTGACCAACGGCCAGCCAATGCAAATTAAGCGCCTGATGTGTCAGATTGAGGACAGCTTTCCCATGGGACGGCTGTTTGACATTGATGTGATGGCGCGCGGCGTGCCAAAGGTCTCCAGGAGCGACTTGCATGTGTCGCCGAGAAAATGTCTGATCTGCGACCAGATGGCGGCTGCCTGTGCGAGAAGCCAGCAGCACAGCATCCGGCAGCTGCTCGAAAAGACGGTGGAGCTGATCTGCGACTACTTTGAGGAGAGCGACGCCGAGGAGATCGCACAGGCTGCCTGCCGTGCGCTGCTGTATGAGGTGAGTGTCACTCCCAAGCCAGGGCTGGTCGACCGCCAGAACAATGGTTCCCATCGGGACATGGATTTGTTCTGTTTTGTGGACAGTGCCTGTGTGCTTTATCCCTATTTTCGGGCCTGCGCCAAAATGGGAATGAAGGAGGAGCTTTCTCCACAGCAGCTGTTTGAAGCGCTGCGTCCATTGGGAAAGGACGCAGAGGAACGAATGTACCGGATGACCGGCGGAGTCAACACCCACAAGGGCGCCATCTTTTCAATGGGAATCTTCTGTGCAGCCGCGGGCAGACTGTCCGAACAGCCGTTTTCGGTGGAGAAGATGGGAGAGCTTTGCAAGCAGATGTGTGCGCATCTGCTCGAAGACTTTGCAGGGATTGCCGGAAAACAGGAGCTTTCCTACGGAGAGAAGCTCTACCTTCGATACGGAGTGACCGGCATCCGCGGAGAGGCTGCACAGGGCTTTCCATCGGTGCTGAGCTGCGGGTATCCGATGCTGCTGAATGCATTGCAGGCGGGAAAGAGCCTCAACGATGCCGGCGTACAGGTGCTGTTGGCGCTGATTGTTCGGGTGCAGGACACCAATATTCTGGCGCGCTCCGATCCCGATACACTGCGCTGGGCACAGCAATCGGTGCGAAAGGTGCTGGAAGAAGGCGTGGACCTTGAACAGGTGCGGGCCTTGGATCAGGCGTTTATCCAGCGCAGAATCAGCCCGGGCGGCTGTGCTGATCTGCTGGCACTGTGCTTTTTTCTCCATTTTTTGCAGCTACATAACGAATAAAAAGCTAACGACGTTTATAAAAACAAGGAGGGCATCCCATCTAACGGGATGCCCTCCTTGTTTTTATAACGCAGTAAAGAGAGGAT